>NZ_PQCE01000003.1:0-90689 GCF_002964725.1 Pseudoalteromonas sp. T1lg76 | reverse complement strand
CCAGGACCTTCCCACAGGTAAGACAATTCATCACCATCCACATCGGCTGCGTCAGCGGACAAGGTGATGCTCGCGCCTTCAACAACTTGCGTGCTGTTTGCACTTGCCTGTGCCGTCGGCGCGTCATTGACGGCCTCAACATTGAGCATAAATGTAGTGCTCATAGCATCCGTTGGGTAGTTGTTATCGCTCACTTTCACCGTTACTTGCGTTTCACCACTGAAATCCGGATTAGGGGTAATATCTATGGTTGAACCGCTTTGGTGGCCATTTACTGTGGCTGTAAAGCCTTCACCGCTAACGGAAATGGTGTTAGAGACATTGTCATTATCCATATAGTCGACACGAATACCGCTCACCGTTTGCTCTTCCATCGTCGTTACATCGTCGATAGAGAACAAAGTGATATTCGATGGGAAACTAATCGTTTTGCTCATTGCCATCATAGGTTCACCTTCGATGTCAGCATTCACTGTTACATCAAAGTCTTGACCAATTGAGTTTGCATTTGAGCTGGCAACTATGTGTACTTTGAACGCGGTCACTTCCGGGCCATCGTAATCAAGGCACACAACCATGTCGTCTTTAAGATATTCATCAAGTAAGCCATAGTTGTCATCCCAAGGAACGATACTTTGGTTTGTCCAACCATAGAAGGGCGAACGCTGGTCCATTGGGCCGCGGAAGCCACGAATACCGGCAGAAGCAAATTCCATCACACCTAGACCGGCTTGGATACCCGTGCCGTTACCGTTCCAATCTTCAAAGTGCAGGTTGTCATAGGCGTAAATAACCTCATAGGCACCTGGGGAGTGGTCGTAGCCACGGGCAATAATTGCCTGGGCATCCACTCGCATATCATTGCCTTCGAGTGGTTCATACTCAAAATCAAGACCGCAACTGAAGTAATCACAGCCATTTTTACCTTGCATATGTTGCAGGTTGTCCCACTCAACGACTACGTGCGTACCTGAGCCCGTACCTGGGTCGACAAGTCGAGTAACCGTAATACCTGCGACCTCACTTTCGGGCAGGGCGTTACCCTCAGCATCGTTCACTTGGTAAGGTGCGCCCCACGCCATTTCTTTAGCCATCACAGGGTGGAAGCGGTTATACCAGAATGCCCCCATCAATTGCGCCGGACTGTTAAAGTTGTCAGCGGCAAAGCGGTAGCTCAATGTGACTGCGCCATCAAAGTCGATTGCACCGGTTGGGTGAATGTAGAGGCTATCTGACGCATTACCAAACTCATAGTTGTGAAACAGCGCAAATTGCTCGTCTTTTTCTTTATCGGTAAAGAGTGTCGAGAAGGGGATTTGCCATGCGCCGTCCAATGGAATAACCGGGGCGCTGGGCTCAGGTTGAATACCGTAAGAGAGCAGGTCGATATAGCCACCGTTTCCTACCGGCGTCTTACATGACTGATCGGTAATGGAGTCGGTGATATGGTACATGGACTTGCGGCCTTGGCTGTTGTTTTGCACGCCAGAGACCACAAAGCTATTGCCCTCAATCGCTACTTCGCCAGTGATGAAGCCATTGTTTGATAGATACACCTCATCCAGGGTCAAGCCCTCTGGCAACTCAGCACTGATATTGAAGGTACGGTCGCCGCCAGAAACATTCGGCAACACATCAAGTTCGAAGGCGATTTTATCACCGGCAATAGCCCGCGCTTTATCGCTATGGAAGCTGACCACATCATCACCGCGATTAACGTTGATCGATACTAAACCAAGGTTATCCGGGTTTTGGCTGTCCGAGCCCAGCTCAATGGCACCGTAATGGCGCTCACCTGTTTGCTGCTCAAAGTCGTTAAATTTAACGGTAATATCTGACAGTACGTCAGAGTCAGTCACGGCACTGACCGAGCCTTCGGCATTCTCAGCCTTGTTACCAAGCACCACGGCAGTTGCTACCTTGTGCGGGAACCAGGCATCTTCTTTGCCTTGCCAGTAGTAGCGATTCTGGTTGTTTTCTTCCCACACAACCCAGTATTTTCCTGCTTCCGGGTAAGGAATATTACAGAACTCGGTCACTTCGGTGTTTTTAACCGTAGACTTACAGATAACTTCATCGTCGTATTGAACCTGGTTGTCGCCATTAGCGTCGATACCGACGTAAATACTGATATTACCTTTGTCTGCGTTACGCTCGTCTTCAACCGTTGCCGGGCCAGAGCTGACATGCTCGGCGATAAAGCGCACCGCGTCTTCGGGTACATCCACCCAAGAAACGTGCAGCGTTTCACTGGACGTATCCTGTTTTGCTTGGAACATTTCAGAGCCATTGCCATTTGGCAGCTCTTTAAGCAATAGCTCTTCGATATTCGCTTGCACCGGCTCATACACAGTCACCTGTGGCGCCGTGGCTTTACCAAGTGGCTGGTTATCCAAACGGAAGGTGGGCGCATCCGTGTGCGAAGTAAATTCAACGATCTCAGGCAGCTTACCGCTGTCCAGAGACATTTCCACATTCAATTGCGACACAGGCACGGCAGGGTCTTGAGCAATTAACTGCACCTTACCAAATACCGTGGCACCACGGGCACTGTCGGTAATACTTTGAGCATTTTGCCAGCTGCCCGTGATCGACAAGCGCTGCGTCTCACCTTTTTTCAGGGTGAATTGTTTTGGCTCAACATCGACATGGACGCTGTATTCATCGGTAATCGTGCTGACATCCCAGGTGCCATCGACCGTTGCCGTGACTTCTCGGATCCAGTTGCAGCGATAGAAACAGCGTTCGTCCACCATATTAGGGGTGTTTAATGCACCTAAGTTACCACCACCATATGGGTTCGTAAGCTGATAGTGCTCAACCGGCACGTGCATGATGAGGCCGGCATTGATTGCTTTATCAACTTGCGCAATACCCGAGCCATGGAACCAAGGGTGAATGTTGTCATAGCGGCCCAACGCATTTTTTACATCATCGTTGGCGGTGAGCTGAATGGCTGACATCACCTCGGAAGGGGACCACTCGGGATGTGCTTGACGCACTAGCGTCATAGCCCCAGCAATATGCGGGCTGGCCATTGAAGTACCACTTTTAACGCCGTAATCTGCCGGTCCAATTGAGCCAATCGCAACCTGAGCACCATAAGTAAACGGTTGATCTGTGGTGTCTGCGGCAAGGATATCCGAACCCGGAGCGGCAATACCCGGCGCCGTAGCTTCACGGTATTGGGGCACCGCAGCATGACCGATAGAGCTGAACATAGACATGGCATCGACCATGTTTTCGTTATGCTTAATGGTGTTATTTGATTTAGGGATCGTTAAGCGATGATCCGTGCCTTCGCTCAACCAGGCGACAAATTCGTTAGCGTTGCTTAGAGGTGTCATGCCAAGTGGAATGTCGGTTTCCAAGGTATAGTGCATGTTGGCGTTCGATGACTCAGTGTTGTAAACAACTACAGCCGCAGCACCTGCGTCTTTAGCATGTTTTACTTTGTCGGCTAGGGCGCCATTTTCACTGCTGCTATCTGAGCGGGCGCAGAACACGATTTCACCATTGGTAAAGGTGTTGGTAAAGGGCTGTTCACAGAATTCGTTGCCATAATCCGAGGCCAGTACCACAGGGCCTGTAATGTCACTTAAGAATGTCCCGTAGATATCTGTACGCCAGCTGCGAGGAGGAGTAATGCCTCCCTCTAGGTTGATAGCGCGAGATGATTGGGCGATGGAAAACGAACGGCCCGTTTGTGTTGAGCCTACGGATAGTACCCAAGGAGAGACGTGCTGCACGGAGCCATAGGTTCCGGCGTTACCGGCAGAGGCCGACACGTTTATGCCCGCTTCATGAGCGGCTAAGAAGGCCAGCTCTACGTCGTCGTTGTGGGGATCCCAACCACCGGAGATCGAGTAGTTGATAACGTCTACGCCATCAATGATCGCTTGTTCAATTGCGGCAACCAGGGGTACGGTCGGACAGCCGATGTATTTATCCAAGGCACCGACCTGACCGGGTAAACAGGCCTGGTATGAAATAATGTTGGCATGAGGGGCCACACCGGATACCTGGTCCAACGTAATACCTGTCTCGATGCCCTGTGAGGTAGCAGCCAGAGCAGGCAGTTTATGTTTTACGTTATAGACAATATTCCCCGCCGCGGTACTTGCGGTGTGGGAGCCGTGGCCATTGAAGTCCAAGCCCACTTCAGGGCGAGTTTCACCGTAAGGCCCAGCTTCAGGGTCGCTGTACGCCGAGGTAATATCTGGGTGTGACCAAATACCGATAAGTTTGTCATTACACAGGTCTTCATAGCCGTCGATTTTACAATCGTGAAGGTAGTTGCCACTGCCCAGTGGGTTCATTACGGTATAGCCGTCATCGCCCGTGGCTTGGAACATAGGGTGTTCTGGATTAATACCCGTATCAACCACGCCAACGAGCATGCCTTCACCCTTTAGGCCCGTGCTCGAGCCATACTGAGTGTTCGCCCATGCTTCTTTTGTGCCAATGCGTCCGTGGCTGGTATCTGTCAGCAGATCATAGGTTTGTACCGCGCGTACACTGGCAACTTCTGGCAGCTTCGAAAGGCGCTCTGCATCGGCGGTGCTTAAGTGTGAGGCAATACCATTGATAGCAATTTGAAAACTATGCTCGACCGCGATATTGATACCGGTTTGGCGCTTAACGCTTGAAACGAAACTTGTTTGTTTTTGTTTCAACGAGTCAATGTAGTTCGCTACTTCAGGCTTAGCCAGTGGGTTTTGCTGGCGGGCGCCAAGCGTATTGGCTGCGAATAAAGCGGTTTGTGAGCCGTCTTGCTGAAGCTCTTTATGCAAGGCTGCCGGCGTATCGCGAAGGCGAATTAAATAAGTATGCGACGGGGCATCATCAGGCCCAGCAACAAATTTTTGTGGTGGCCGAATCATCACATTACGACCATTGCCCTGAAGCAGTGATGGCTCTTCAATATTGGCCTTTTGCGCTTCCATACGAGCTGCAATGGCTTGAGAGTTAAATTCGATTTTATCTACTTTTAATGCCGAATTTGGCGCTGAAGGCAAGGTAGTAGCACCAAGGCTCGCTACATACATTGCCGTTAAGGTAGCTAAAGCTGTTTTAGCAAACACCTTGTTATGACGTTTCATATTTCCATCCTGTTGATTAGAGGATTGTTCTAGTTGGTGGTGAATAAGCATTCACTTATAAGGGTTATAACAACTTGGTTTTCAGGAGGGTATTAGGGGAAACCCTAGTATGAAATGTACCGAATTTAGCCTCTTGACCCTGAATCCATGGGCGAGGTATTGTTTCTCGATTGTTTTATTTGTAGAAAAAATATTGAAGTTTGTTGCATTTTTTGTCATTGCACTGAGTGTTCAAAGTGCTTTTGCGAGTCTAAGTTTTCATCATGTTGGCATTGATCTGGGTTCAATAATCGATATTGAATTCGATAGCCAAGGAGTGATGTGGTTGGCCTCTCGTGAGGGGCTGTATCGTTATGATGGTAGTCGACTGCAGCATATTTCTTCTGAGGATGGCTTGTCCGACGATGATATACGCTCATTGACCGTTGATATGTCGGACAATATATGGATAGCCACGAACTCGGGTGGGCTCAATATCTTTGACCCAAAAACGGGCTCGGTGCAGCGCTTTAGGCAAACATCTTCGCCGAATTCTTTGTCCAATGACTCCGTTTATGATGTCGCCTTCGTTGGCAAGGACCGCGCCTGGGTGAGCACACAAAACGGCCTAAATCTTTTTGATATTCAAAGTGGTACGTTTACGCGGTATTTTCATAAAGCAACTGATCCTCAGAGTGTTTCCGCTAACTACGGTTATTCATTATTTGTCGATGATAGCCAAAGGGTATGGGTCGCGACCTTAGGCGGAGGGGTGTCTGTCTATAACCCCGAGCAGGATAACTTTGAACAAATCTGGTTGAGTCGTTACACCACATTTAAAAACAGTGATGGGGTGTTTGCAGTCAGACAATTGTCGTCAGAGCTGTTCCTATTCGCTACTCGTACCGGCTTGTATCGCTATCACTACGTCAATAAGCAACTAGAGCCGGTGACCCTGTCGTCTGAACCAGGACAAGAGCTTGGAACCGTGACCGACTTGGCGTTAGATGAGAGTAAAGTCTTTGTCTCGACACTCAATGACGGTGTCTTCGTCTATGATATTCAAACGGCTTCACTGAGCGCCGCTAATCCGAGCGAGTTGGGTTCCCGTCTGCAGACGCCCGCGGTGCCCATTTATAGTTTGGCCCTATACGAATCTCAGCTGTTTATAGCCACTTTAAGTAAAGGCCTGTACAGCTCAAGAATTAACTATAACGACCTTGATGCACGGCTAATGCGCACGGATGTGATGGGCGATCTGACCAATATCACCAGTGTGGATATTGTTGCCAATGGAGACCCTATATTCGGTAGCTTTGGTGCTGGCTTGATGGTAACCCAAGGCGATGAGTCATTGGTGAGAATGGACCAAGGAAGTGTTCAAGGGATATCCGCCTCTCGGTTCCAGCGTCTACGAGAGCAATACCCAGAGATAACCAAGGTTGGCATCCTGGCGGTCGAGTTTGATACCGAGCGAAATAGGCTTTATTTGGGCACCACGGTCGGGTTATGGGCTATCGATTTGAATACCGAGCAGTTGCTGAAAATTGCTCGCTATCGCCATACAGAGATTGGCTATGTGAATGCCTTACACATAGACGACAAGGGCGATGTCTGGTTTGGCAGTGGTGGTTTAGGCTTGATGCTTTGGTCGGGAAAATCTCAGCTCTTGATAGGCTTCAACGAGCATGAAATGCCTAACTCGGGACTCAGCGGCGACTATGTCACGACGCTGCAAAGAGATGGGCGCTATCTCTGGGTGGGTACCCGCTCCAATGGCCTCAGTCGCTGTGAGATAAAGCCCCTAAAATGTGAACACCTGGACTCACTCAGTGGCAGTGCATCACATTTTAATGTAACAGCAATCGCTAAGTTGAGTAATGGCAACATCATGTTTGCAACACGCGGTGGGGGAGTCTTTGAGCTAACCAATACGAGCTCAAGTACCAGCCTACACAAGGTCACCGAGGAGCAGGGCTTAAACTCAAACATTATTTTAGCCGTTGAGGAAGACAGTGATGGCAGTGTTTGGCTGGCCACCGCCAAGGGACTTTCACGGCTAAACCCAAGTCGTGATGATGTTGTCAATTATCCAATCGATGAGTTGGTAGGCACCCCCCAGTTTAATGCCCACGCCAGCGCTCAAAACGAGGATGCGCTTTTTTTCGGTGGGCTCGAGGGCGTGATACGAATTAACAAGCATACAAAAATGCCTGCAGACGTTGAACATTCGCTGCTTTTAAATGCAAAGGTGAAGCAAGAAGATAAGACGTTGAAGTTCACCACAGATAGTTCTTTGTCGGTGGGCCCAAGAAGCATCATCGAACTCGATTTTGCCTTGTTGGATTATGGCGTAGGCACGAAAGAATATGAGTATCGACTCAGTGCCCATGAAGCCTGGCAAGCCATTGGTGCAACCCAGCAATTCTTGCTGCATCATTTGTCTGCGGGAAGTTATCAAATCCAGGTTCGTAGCCGGGACTTCACCGGCCGATGGCAGTACAGCAAGCCCCTGCTTGTGAAGGTAAACCCACACTGGTGGCAAACACCCTGGTTCGTTGTAATCCTAGTCTGTGGGGCGCTTGTAACCATGTGGTGGTGGCACAAAATGCGCACCCAAAGGTTGCATCAGCGCAATCAGGATTTATTGCGTTTGCAAGCGTTAAAGCAGCAGGCAAAGGAGCAAGAAAGACAGCACATCTCCCGGGAGTTGCATGATGAAATAGGGCAAAACCTGACGGCGTGCAAACTCGGTCTGCAAATGCTTAACTTGCAACAGCAAAGCCCCGACTTGTGTGCTCAAGTCGCGGGCAGCGTGTCCTTGCTTGATAAAATTATCAGCCAAACCCGTGACTTAACCCAGTCCCTGCGACCCCCCATGCTTGATGAATTAGGGCTGTTTGCGGCCTTGGACAGATACTTTATAGAGCTACAAAAGCGAACCAACACACGGCTCTGTGTGTATTTACAGCCTGATCTGGAGTCAAGCATTAACCACCATGGTGAGCTGGCCTTCAGGGTGATTCAAGAGGCGGTGAATAATGCCTTAAAGCACGCCAATGCCAGTACCATAGAGGTGAGTGCGACACGGGTGCGAGAGCACCTGGTGCTGACGGTGGCCGATAATGGCGTCGGCATTGAGCTAAAAGACATTGAGCAATGCATTCGCAGCGGCAAGCATCTTGGCTTACTGGGGATGCGCGAGCGCTTATACCAGGTTAAAGGCGATTTAACTATCAACGCGGGGCGCCACCAAGGCTGTAAAATCAAAGCAAGGATCCCATTACAATGACAGCGATAGAAAGCTTGATCATGGCTGATGACCATGAATTGGTGCGCTCGGGTTTAAAGAGCTTGATTCAACAACAATTCCCAGATGTTCCCGTGCTAGAAACCGGGTCCGGTGATGGCGCGTTGGCGTTGATACTCGAACAGCAACCGGCATTAGCCCTGCTGGATGTAACCTTGCCAACGATGAATGGGTTGGATGTGGTCGCCAGTGCGCGAAAGGCGGGATTCAAGGGCAAAGTAATCATGCTCTCCATGCATCACTGGCCAAAGTATGTTGCCCGAGCCTGGCTTAACGGGGCCAACGGCTATGTGTTGAAAGACTCTGCCTTTGAAGAGTTGCTGGTGGCCATAAATACGGTGATGAAGCATGAGCGCTATTTATCAAAAGGCATTTGTGCCCAGGCCGTGGACGATGTTTTAGAGTACATGGATGCGGAGCAAGAAGAGCTGCTTACACCGCGGCAAAGGCAGGTATTGCAGCTGGTGGCGGAAGGGCACTCGTCCAAGTACATCGCCAGCGAACTCAATGTCAGTTTAAAAACCGTTGAGGCTCACCGCAGCTCAATTATGAACAGGCTAGGCATTCATGATCTTGCCGGCTTGATTAAAGCGGCGATCAGTTTAGGTCTAACCGAGCTGGATTAGTGAAAAGGGTCTGGCGATTGCCGCTGCTGCGCTCTTTATTCAGCTATTCCGTCTTATCCTTAAACTCGCACAAATCTTCAATAATACCGCTGCCACAGTGCGGTTTACGCGTCACACAGGTGTAACGGCCATGGAGAATAAGCCAGTGGTGCATATCGGCCTTAAACTCTTTGGGCACCAGTTTTTCTAGCTTTTGCTCAACCGCCACCACGTCTTTGCCCATGGCGAACTTGGTACGGTTTGAAACGCAAAGATATGGGTTTCCATGGCTATGGTCGGCCAGCAAAAAAGGATAAAAAGGGTAGATGTAAAAGTATGTTTAACTATCGATAGCTGTTCTGTGCCAATAGCGAAAGGTAAGTTTAGTCTGTGATAATAGGTCGGTATAACTTTAAAACATAAAACGAGAATATGTGAACCTTTCACTGAGCCCACGCGTAAACTAAGGTTACTAAGTATATCTACCAGCACTTATACAGGGTAACCAAATGAAAAATATTAAAAGCTTACTTTTGGCCTTGCTAATACAACTGCCCCTCTTTAATACAGCAATAGCACAAGACAACAAACCCGCTTTAGTGCCTTTACCCTCGGTAGATGACTTTACCCGAGGGGAAGATGGGTGGGCGTTAGGACTCGGGTTAGGTGTTGAATATGAGTCTGCGTACGAAGGGTCAGACGAATTTGGATTTGAAATCCAACCTGCTGGTGCTGTGCAGTGGCGAGACGGTAACCACATATATTACTTTGCAGGAGAAGCACTTGGTTGGCGAAGTCTTGTTGCTGAAAACTGGCTGCTAGATGCCTCGGTTGGTTTTGATGAAGGACGAGAAGAAGGTGACTCGGATGATGGTAGACTTGACGGTCTTGGTGACCAAGATGAAAGCTTTGAACTAGTGTTTCAAGCACGCCGCTCATTCACCTCCGACTGGCGATATTGGTTAGTAGGCCGTGTGGTGGCAAGTGATGAGGGAAGTTTAGGTTTATTTGGCGTGGGTCGCCGCTTTGGGGAGCAAGTTGATGGCACGGGTTCAGAGATTAATTTGGTTGTAGTTGTTCATGACAGCGATTACGCTAACAAAGGTTTTGGTATAGATGCAAAACAATCGGCTGCATCAGGCCTGGCAGAAACCAACCTAAGCGGAGGAATACGTTCGGTTGGTGTTGATTATAATTACCGACATAATATCAATAAGCACTGGCAGATATATGGTGAAGCACTTTTTGAATACTATAGTAGTGAAGTTAAAGATAGCCCAATCGCTCGCAATAATTATGAAGCTGAGGTAGGTCTAAGTGTCATTTACACGTTTTAGCCAGCTCAAGCTTGGGACGTATCACTAAAAGCAGCCTATGGTCACTCGGTCTTATCCTTAAATTCACATAGGTCTTCGATAATACAGCTGCCACAGCGCGGTTTACGCGCCACACAGGTGTAACGGCCATGGAGAATAAGCCAGTGGTGCACATCGACCTTAAACTCTTTGGGCACCACTTTTTCCAGCTTTTGTTCAACCGCTACCACGTCTTTGCCCATGGCAAATTTAGTGCGATTAGAGACGCGGAAGATATGGGTATCGACGGCTATGGTTGGCCAGCCGAAAGCTGTATTAAGGACCACGTTAGCGGTTTTTCTGCCTACGCCTGGAAGGGCTTCTAAGGCCTCGCGATTTTCCGGTACTTCGCCGCCATGCTGCTCCACCAGAATTTGGCACATCTTGTAGACGTTATTGGCTTTGGAGTTAAACAGGCCGATGGTTTTAATGGCTTCGCGCAGCTCTTCGAGGCCTAAATCAAGAATCGCTTGAGGCGTATTTGCACGCGGAAAAAGCTTGCGGGTGGCTTTGTTAACGCCCACGTCCGTAGCCTGCGCAGACAAGGTAACGGCAACCAGCAGCTCAAACGGCGAGCTGTATTCAAGTTCGGTTTCCGGGTGCGGATTGGCTTCGCGTAAGCGCTCTAAAATCAGGCGGCGTTTTTCTTTATTCATTTTCTGCCCTTGTTATTTTTATACAGTTTCGCGTGGACGCTAGTCTAAGCTGGTAACCCGAGCCCGTGGCCCTTTTACCTGCTCGGCATCCGGTGCCAGTTGCTTTGCCTTTAATTGCGCGTCAATGAGGTTTTTAGCGGCAATTAGTAAGCCCAAACCGATAAAGGCACCGGGCGGCAAAATAGCCAGTAAAAATTGATTATCAAAATGAATGATGTCCAGGCGCAGGCTTTGAGCCCAAGGGCCAAGGAGTAAATCGGCACCGTCAAACAAGGTGCCTTGGCCAATCAATTCGCGCATGGCGCCCAATACGCAAAGAATAAGGGCAAAGCCAAAACCCATCATCAAGCCATCCCAGGCGCTGAGCAGGGGGCTATTTTTTGAGGCGAATGCCTCGGCGCGACCAATAATGGCGCAGTTGGTCACGATCAAGGGAATAAAAATACCCAGTGATTGATACAGGCCGAAGGTAAAGGCATTCATCAGCAATTGAATAATGGTTACAAAGGCGGCAATGATCATCACAAATACGGGAATACGTATGTCTTTAGGCACCCAGTTACGTACCAGGGACACGGTGACATTCGAGCCCACCAAGACCAGCAGGGTGGCAAGGCCAAGGCCTAGGGCATTGGTGATGGTGCTGCTCACCGCCAGCAACGGGCACAGGCCAAGCAGCTGAAC
This sequence comes from Pseudoalteromonas sp. T1lg76, assembly GCF_002964725.1. Taxonomy (NCBI): domain Bacteria; kingdom Pseudomonadati; phylum Pseudomonadota; class Gammaproteobacteria; order Alteromonadales; family Pseudoalteromonadaceae; genus Pseudoalteromonas; species Pseudoalteromonas sp. T1lg76. Next base: position 78,998 of record NZ_PQCE01000003.1, on the reverse strand, counting down.
CAGGGCCGGGTTATTGGCCCAGACACCGTCTTTAAAAAGGGTTTTGAAATCGCTCATTATGACTCTCCCGGGTTGCAGCTATTCTCTGCCTGGGCCAGGGTATTGAAATTACGCTGCGCATAGATCACGGTATTTTTTACCGCACCGACCACGGCGCGCGGGGTTATGGTGGCCCCGGTAAACTGATCAAAGGTGCCGCCGTCTTTTTTCACCGCCCAGCGTCTGTCATCCTGGCTGCGCACCTGTTGGGTGCTAAAGCTGTTGATCCACTCGCTGCGTTTGGCTTCTATCTTATCGCCAAGGCCGGGCGTTTCGTTGTGTTTGGTAACCCGCACGCCCGCTACCGTACCGTCGGGGTAGATGGCGCTGAGCAGCTCGATATTGCCGCTGTAGCCATTCGGTGCCGTGCTTTGCATCACCAAGGCCACCACCTCGCCTTGCTGTCGGGCCCGGTAGACGGTATAGCTAGGCTGTGGGCCCAGCTCCTGGCTGCTTATCTGAGTGCAATCCAGATACAATTCGTTGTCATAGGCAGACTCGGGAAGTACTTGATGCAGCAGCCCCTGTAGCTGTTTTTTCTCTTGAATGGCAATTTTAGGTGCGGTGAATTGCTGGACCAGGGTCACAGCACCTGTGGTGAGCAGCGCAAAGGCGGTCAAAATGGCGCCATTTTTTCCCATAGATGAGAGGATCATGATTTTGCTCCATGGCCATAGGTGCGCGGTTGGGTGTAATGGTCAATCAGCGGCACTGCCATATTCATCAGTAACACGGCAAAAGCCACCGCATCCGGGTAGCCACCGAAACTGCGGATCAGGTAAACGATCACGCCAATGGCGGCGCCATAAATCAGGCGGCCACGATTGGTAGTAGATGCCGATACCGGATCCGTGGCGATAAAGAAGGCGCCCAGCATGGTGGCGCCACTGAGTAAGTGGAATGCTAAGCCGGGCTGATTGCCTGAATCGAAGATATAGCCGATGCTGGCACACAGGGATAAGGCTGCGAGCATGGCCACGGGAATATGCCAATTGATCACCCGCTGTTGCAGTAAAAATAAGCCACCAAGTAAATAAGCGGCGTTAACCCATTGCCAACCCAAGCCGGCGGTCTCGGTAAAAACAGGCTTTGTCATGCTCTCGGCCACGGTCAAACCATGGCTGACATCGGTGCGCAGGGTATCCAAGGGGGTGGCCATGGTAATGCCATCGACGTTGGAGCGCAGTTGCTCCAAACTGTATCCAGATTGGCTATAGTTGCTGAAAATCATACTTAGCTCATCGAGCAAACCAACCTGATGATGCATCAATTCTGCCGGCGGTAACCAAGAGGTCATTTGCACAGGGAAAGACACCAGCAGCAAGACATAGCCCGCCATAGCCGGGTTAAATAGGTTGCCACCCAAGCCACCATAAAGCTGTTTAACAAAGACGATGGCGAAGAAAGTGCCGATCACTATCACCCACCAGGGCGCCAAGGGAGGAATACTTACCGCCAATAACAGTCCGGTCAACCAGGCGCTGCCGTCTTGCAGGGTGTGCCAAATTTTACGGCCGCGCAAATACAGCACACCGGCTTCAAACAGGGTGACACACACCAGGGCCAATGCCAGCTGGATCAGCACCCCAGCGCCGAAAAAGTAGCACTGCGCCAATATTCCCGGCACCGCAGCCAGGGCCACTAACATCATCACACTCGTGAGCGATTTATGGCTGTGCTTATAAGGTGAACTCATCATATTGAGATTCATGATGGATCCTCTTGATCTGGTTTATTTTGGGCATCGCGCGCCGCTTTTTTCGCTTTGGCACGAGCTATGGCTGCCGCAACCGCCGCTTTCTTTTTATCTTCCGCCGAAGATTGCGCATCAAGGGCTTTCGCTCCTTCGTTAGGCTTGTCCTGAGTAGCTTCGCCTTGAGCAGTCTCGGCTTTAGCGGCGTCTGCAGCTTGGGCCGCTTTTTTCGCTTTGGCGCGAGCTATGGCTGCCGCAACCGCCGCTTTCTTTTTATCTTCCGCCGAAGATTGCGCATCAAAGGCTGTCGCTTCTTCGTTAGGCTTGTCCTGAGTAGCTTCGCCCTGAGCAGTCTCGGTTTTAGCGGCGTCTGCAGCCTGGGCCGCTTTCTTCGCTTTGGCACGAGCTATGGCAGCGGCGACGGCGGCTTTCTTTTTATCTTCCTCGGACTGTGGTGCTGTGGCCGAGTTTGCGTCATCGTTTGTCTCTACCTGTGCTTCATCGGCTTCGGCTGCCTGTGCGGCCTTTTTCGCTTTAGCACGGGCAATTGCGGCGGCTACTGCAGCCTTCTTATCGTCTTGTGCCGGTGCGTCAGCATCTTCGGCTTGCGCCGCTTTTTTCGCTTTGGCGCGAGCTATGGCAGCGGCTACCGCGGCTTTTTTATCGTCCTGCGCTGGCGCCTCAGTTTCTGCAGCCTGGGCTGCTTTTTTCGCTTTGGCACGAGCTATGGCAGCGGCTACCGCGGCTTTTTTATCGTCCGCTGCGTCCGGCTCGGTAGTATCCGCTTGTTGCTTTTGCTCTTTATACAAGCGTGCCTGCTCTTTACGGGCGGCGCGCTCCTGCGCTACTTCGCTGTTGTCCGGTTCAAGCTGTTCGCCAGCCTTTTTCGCTTTAGCACGGGCAATGGCGGCGGCGACCTTGTCTTTGTCAGCGCCTTTATCGGCTTGCTTGCTTTTAACCCGAGCCAGGGCTTCGGCCACCTTTTCTTTGCTTTGCGTGTCTTGCTCTTTGCTGCGACTAGGACGCTTATGGCGATTGCGACGTTCTTCTTGTTCGCGTTCTAAGCGCTCCTTACGGGCTTCAAAGCGCTCCTTGGCACGGTCCGATTTAATTTGTTCAATCTGCTGTTCGCGAATTTCCGCTTTGGCCACGCGATAATACTGCACCAGTGGGATTTCGCTGGGGCAGACATAGGCGCAGGCACCGCATTCGATACAGTCGAATAGCTTGTGCTCTTCGAGCTTTTTGTATTCCTTGGTCTTGGCGAACCATTGCAACTGTTGCGGCAACAAGGAAGCCGGGCAGGCATCGGCGCAGGCGCTACAGCGAATGCAGGCACGCTCTTCACCCGGGAATGGCATCTCGGCTTCACTTGGCGCCAGGATACAGTTTGTGGTTTTCACCACGGGAATACGTACCGTGGGCAGGGTAAAGCCCATCATGGGGCCGCCCATAATCACCCTTTGCATCGGCTCCGGAGTAAAGTCTTGTTGCGCCAATAGGTGTTTGACCTCGGTTCCCAGCAAGGCCCAAACATTGCGCTGCTCGGCCAGGGTGTCACCGGTAACTGTGACCACACGCTCAATCAGTGGCTTACCCAGCTCAACCGCCTGTTGCACCGCGTACATGGTACCTATGTTTTGCACCAGCACGCCAATATCGGCGGGAATGCCGCCGGCGGGCACTTCTTTTGACGTTAGGATCTGGATCAGCTGTTTTTCCCCGCCGGATGGGTACTTGGTGGGGATGGCGCGCACCTGCATATCTTCAATGCTGGCACAGGCTTGCTCCATGGCCGCTATTGCCTTGGGCTTATCGTCTTCGATAGCGATCAGGGTGATCTTGGGCTGTAACAGATGGCGCAGTACTTCAATACCGCGCACGATTTCGTCGCTGTGCGCCTGCATCAGCACATCATCGGCGCTGATATAGGGTTCGCACTCGGCGCCGTTGATGATCAGCACCTCGATTTGCTGCTTGGTCGAAGCCTTAATATAGGTTGGGAAGCCTGCGCCACCCATGCCGGAAATACCGGCAAAATGCAGTATGTCGATTAAACGCTCGGCAGTCAGCTCGCGGTAATTAGGGTGGGGCACTAGCTCGCACCAACGGTCTTCGCCATCGGGCTCAATAATAATGCTGAGCTCCGGCAATGCCGACGGGTGTGCCGAGGGCATAGGAGTAATATCGACGATTCGCCCAGAGGTTGGCGCATGCACGGGCACCGACCAGTTGGCATGAGGCTTGGTTAATGCCTGGCCTTTAAGCACCTGCTCATGGACATTCACCAGCAGGTGTCCTTGCGCCCCTATATGCTGTTTTACCGGCAGCACCAGGCGCGGCGGCAGCGGCAGAATATGGATAGGCAACGAATTTGACTGGCTTTTGTTTACCGCCGGGTGAACGCCACCTGGGCTTGGCCAAAGTTGTCCGCGACTAATACGAGCTAATAAAGAGTCCAACACTGCACCTCTTAATCAATTTGTGTCACGGGGATGGCTTGCAACTGCCATTTCCACGTCTGTTTGGTTTGCGCTACCGGCACCATGTCGATGCAATCCACCGGGCAGGGGTCGACACATAAGTCACAGCCGGTACATTCATCAATCAGTACCGTGTGCATTTGTCGCGTGGCACCAACTATGGCGTCGACCGGGCAAGCCTGAATACATTTGGTGCAGCCGATACATTCGTCTTCGCGAATATAGGCCACTTTCTTCTCTGGTTCGGCCTGTTCGCCACCTGCGAGCGGGGTCGCTTCAACGCCCATAAGGTCGGCTAATTTTTTAACCGTGGCTTCACCACCGGGCGGGCACTTGTTGACATCATCGCCATTGGCGATGGCTTCGGCATAGGGACGACAGCCTGGATAACCGCACTGACCACACTGGGTCTGTGGCAAAATGGCATCGATTTGCTCGACTATGGGGTCGCTTTCAACGCGAAAACGCACCGCGGCAAAACCTAGGATGACGCCGAAGATTAACGCTAGGATACCCAGGGCACAGAGGGCGTAAAATAAAATCATCATTAAAACTTAACTAATCCGCTAAAGCCCATAAAGGCCATAGACATTAACCCAGCGGTGACCATGGCAATGGCCGCGCCTTTAAAGGGCACAGGCACATCGGCACCGGCTAAGCGCTCGCGCATTGCCGCAAACAGCACCAAGACCAAGGAGAAGCCCACCGCGGCACCGAAGCCGTAAACGGCCGACTCGACAAAACTATGCTGCTCTTTGATATTTAACAAGGCGACACCTAGCACCGCACAGTTGGTGGTGATGAGCGGCAAGAAGATACCCAGTAAGCGGTATAGTGTGGGTGACGTTTTCTGCACCACCATTTCGGTAAATTGCACCACCACGGCGATCACCAAGATAAAGCTCATGGTACGCAAAAAGGTCAGCTCAAGAGGCAGCAGAATATATTGATTTACCAGGTAACTAGTGACGGACGCTAGGGTCAGTACAAAGGTGGTGGCCAGTGACATGCCGACGGCGGTATCCAGTTTGCTGGACACGCCCATAAAGGGGCATAAACCCAAAAATTGTACTAATACGAAATTGTTGACCAACACGGTACTGACAAGCAGTAAGAGATATTCCGTCATAGGCACCCAAGAAGCTGAAAAGAACCGAACTATTATCCTTATTTCTCGGCCATTTCACAACCATTGCGATGGTCAATAGGCGAGGATGGTCAATCGCGAGAGAGTGGCGGCCGAGACCGCCATGTTCGTGCTTAGGCGGTTTTGGCGTCGGAGCTGCCGCGGATCACCAGGCTTGGGGTGAAGATACGAGTGATGTCTTTATCCTGATTGCGTGCGCCTCGGGTTTTACTGAACAAGAGTCGTGCCGCATGCTGGGAGATCTCGTCATTATTCTGATGAGCCGTGGTCAACTTGGGCCAGGTTTGTTTGGAAAAGGGTGAGTCCTCAAAGCCGGTGATAGCCAGTTCGCCAGGGATGGCAATATTCATCAGGCGCGCGGCAAACAAGGCGCCAGCGGCGATTTCATCGTTACCGCCCATCACGGCTGTGATGCCAAGGGCATTGTCGTTTTTGAGCAGCTCCTTGGCACCCTTTACGCCAGATTCAAAAGAATAGTCGCCGCGGTAGAGCAGGGCTTCGCTGGCCTGAATCTGATTGTCTGCCAGAGCTCGTTGATAGCCGGCCAAACGCTCGGTGGTGGACTTGTGTCCCTGATCACCGCAAATAAAGGCGATGTTCTTATGGCCAAGCTGCAACAGGTGAGAGGTGATCTCGTAGGCCGCCGCATAGTCGTTAACATAAATGCAAGCGCTGTTGTCCTTGTTATCACCACGACCTGAGAGAATGCGCACATAATGCATATTCATTTCATCGAGTTCATCGATAAGGTCTTGTTGTTCCGACAAAGGCGGGGTGAGCACCAGTCCGGCAATACGGGAGCGGCGGATCATGGTTTTCAGTTCGGTTCTCATATCGCTGTCGGCGTAGCTGCAGGGATGGATCACCAGCTCATAGCCTTCCTGGCGGCAGCGCGACAAAACACCGTTTTGCATGTCGATTACATAGTAGGCGTTAGGGTTATCGTAAACTAAACCTATGGCGTAGGAGGAAGTACCGGCCAGGTTGCGGGCGGCCAGGTTGGGCTGGTAATTGAGTTCTTTTACCGCGGCCATGACCTGGTCATGGGTTTTTTTGCGCACCGAAGGCTCGTTATTGATTACCCGCGAAACCGTTTTCATTGACACCCCGGCCAGTTTCGCAACGTCATTTATGGTTACTTTCATGAGCGTTTCTTATTATTTTGGCAGCGCTTGGCGGTGCCCGTATTTGTTATCTAATTAGCGTCTCTAATTAGTGACCTAGATGGTACTGTACACAGCAGAGAATCGAGTAAAGCTTAGGCCTATTCGCTTCCTAGTTTTGCCAGTTCCCACTCGCTGTTTCCAAAGAAAAATGACTGTAGGTCAAGTTTTCATTGAGTGTATCTAAAGTTATAAATAATTAGCAGGAATAATTTTAATTTTTCCTAATGATACCGGTGTCAAGGACGAAAATATGCGCTATGATCCGCCCATAAAATTTCAAATAAGCAATTTGACAGCGTTGTCATTTTAACTTAACGTTTACCGAAAATGGCAATTTTAAACGCAAGATTAGTGGGTTTGTCCTCGTACTTTCACAAAAATAAAGAAAAATGTGGTGATAGTGAGTGAATTCGCGCGCAACGGTCGCGAGTCTATTAATCTAGTTGGAAAGGTAAGGAATTAACAATGGTAGCAAGTCGTTCACAATTAACGAGCTGGCAAACGCTTCAAAAGCAGGCCCAAGGGTTAAAAAACACCCACTTAAAACACCTGTTTGCCGCGGACGCAAGCCGCTTCGATAAGTTGTCATTGGCTATTCCCGGAGTGCTGTTTGATTATTCCAAACAACTGATAGATGTACAGGTACGCGACACCCTGGTTGAGCTGGCGGAGCAATGCGACCTGGCTCAGTGGCGCGACAAGATGTTTGCCGGTTACAGGATCAATTTTACCGAGCAACGCGCGGTCTTGCATACGGCACTGCGTAACCCAGGCACTCAGGCTATTAATCTTGATGGCGTCAATGTTGTTGAACAGGTACACAAGGAATTGGCGAAAGTAGCCGCTTTTGTTGACAAGGTGCGCAGTGGTCAATGGCGCGGTTATAGCGATAAAGCCATTCGTGATGTCGTCAGTATTGGTGTGGGCGGTTCTAATCTTGGCCCGCAAATGGCGACAGAAGCATTGGCAAGCTATGCCGATGATACCCTCAACATACATTATGTTTCCAATGTTGATGGGGTGCAGATAGCTCAGGTATTAAAGCAACTCAACCCAGAAACTACCTTGTTTGTGGTGTCGTCGAAAACCTTTACCACCTCGGAGACCATGACCAACGCCGCCACCGCGGTACGCTGGTTAAAAGAGGCGGCCAAAAATGATGGCGCCGTGGCCAAGCATTTTGTTGCCGTGAGCACCAATTTGCAAAAAACTGCAGCCTTTGGCATTGCTGATGAAAACGTATTCACTATGTGGGACTGGGTTGGTGGTCGCTTTTCGATGTGGAGTGCGATAGGTTTGCCTATAGCCCTGTATCTTGGCTTTGACGCCTTTAGTGAATTGCTGGCCGGCGCCTTTGAAATCGATGAGCATTTCCGCGAGGCCCCGTTAAACGCCAATATCCCGGTGCTTATGGGCTTGTTGAGCGTTTGGAATACCAGCTTTTTAGATCATAGAGCCCTGGCTATTTTGCCTTACGATCAAGCCCTGCATATGTTGCCTGCCTACTTGCAGCAAGGGGAAATGGAAAGTAATGGTAAGGCGGTAAATTTTGCCGGTGACCCCGTGCCTTATACCACGGTGCCGCTGATCTGGGGGATGACGGGCATTAATGGTCAGCATGCCTTTTACCAGTATCTACACCAAGGCACGACTATAGTGCCGGCGGACTTTATTGCGTCGGTCGAGCCGCAGACCGAGGTTGATGGCCATCATGATGTTTTGATGTCGAACTTCTTCGCTCAAAGTGAGGCCATGATGAACGGGGTTGACGCCGAGCAGGTGCGTGCTGATTTGCTGCAAAAGGGTGTCAGTGAGCAACAAATAGAAGAGTTGATCCCTCATAAGCTGCATCCGGGAAATCGGCCAACAACCTCTATTATTTTAGATAAGTTGGATGCGCGAGCGCTGGGGCGCTTAATCGCCTTGTATGAGCATAAGATTTTTGTGCAGGGGATCATCTTACAGATTTGCTCCTTCGATCAATGGGGCGTCGAACTTGGCAAGGGACTGGCAAAGAATATCGAGTCGGAACTGCGGGCGCAGAGTGTTGGGGAGCACGATAGCTCAACGCAGGGACTGATGGCGTATTATCTGAATAAACGCCGATAACAGATTTAGCTGCATCGTCAGCAAAGCCGAGTAGCGCTTATCCCATGATGGGACGGCTTACAGAATACCTTTGAACGGGTAGCGCTGGAGTCTTTGGGGCCTGTATTTTTGTGAGAGGAATTACAGTGACCCTAAAGCTCATTTATTCCCAAGCTCCGGTCGCTAGTTGTCTAGGATCGGAGCTTTGCCTTTTTCGCCGCTAAGAATTCGTCTGGCGTTAATGGCTAGACGCACCCTTGGGTGCGCACCAACATCAGGGTCACAGGCCGTGGGCTTGTTATAATTCCCAATAAGAACAACGAATATGCCCTATACAGGCTCGGCATTGCTGGCTTGTCGGAACACACAGTAAACAGGTAGAGAGTAAATCATGCTAAATCCTTTTGATATCATAATCTTTGGTGGTGGTGGCGACCTTGCTTTGCGCAAGCTGCTACCGGCCATGTATCGCGCTTATCAGGAAGGGAACCTGCCACAAGGAACGCGGATCTTACCTAGCGTACGCAGCGTAGAACAGCGTGACGAATACATTGAAACTGCTCACCTCGCTTTAAAAGAGCACCTGAGCCAGGGCGAATACAATAACAAAGACTGGCAGGCTTTTGCCAACTACCTGGTACCCGTGCTGATCAATGTAACCGAGGCCGATGAGCATTGGGATGAGTTGAACAGCATTCTGAATGAGCATGATGAAGATAAATCGCGTGTTTTCTATCTTTCTCTGCCGCCAGCCGTTTACGGTACCTGCTGTGAAATTTTATCCACCAAGGGTCTTATCACCGACACCTCGCGTGTGGTCGTGGAAAAACCAATCGGCTATTGTGGTGAGTCTGCCGAGCAGATCAATGGGAAAATCGCGCAATACTTTAGCGAAGAGCAAGTTTTCCGTATCGACCATTACCTGGGTAAAGAAACGGTGCAAAACCTGATGGCGCTGCGTTTCTCTAACTCAGTATTTGAGAACCTGTGGGATGCCAAGACCATAGATAATATTCAAATCAGCATTTCCGAGACAGTAGGTCTGGAGAGCCGCGCTGGCTTCTATGACAAGGCCGGGGCGCTGCGCGATATGATACAAAACCACTTGTTGCAGTTGCTGTGCCTAGTGGCCATGGAGTCACCGCATAAGCTCAATGCCAACTCCATTCGCACCGAAAAATTAAAAGTGCTTGAGGCCCTGCGCCCGCTGGTGGCCGAGCAGGTCGATGACAATATCGTTCGTGGCCAGTATGTGCCCGGCGATCTTGGCGGCAAAATAGTCCCGGGCTATCTTGAAGAGCTCGCGGACGGCCCAAGCAATACCGAAACCTTTGTCGCCATTAGGGCGCATATTGATAACTGGCGTTGGGCGGGTGTGCCATTCTATCTGCGCACCGGTAAGCGCATGAAAAAACGTTGTGCCGAAATCGTGGTTGAGTATAAGCCAGTTTCTCATAATGTTTATGATGAGAGTGTTGGCCCCATTCAGCCTAACCGTTTGGTGATCCGTTTACAGCCGGAAGAGAGCATTCAATTAACCCTGATGTCAAAGCGTTTGGACAATCTTGAGATGCAACTTGAGCCGGTGACCTTGAACATTGAATTATCCGAGTCTTATGGCTCAGGTTTCCACTCCGATGCCTACAAGCGCTTGATGCTCGATGCTGCGGCCAATAATCCAGCTCTGTTCATTCACCGTGACGAAGTACGTCAAGCCTGGCAGTGGATCGACCCTATTATTGAGCGCTGGCAGGAAAAAGGCGCGCCGGCTTTATACCGTGCCGGTACTTGGGGCCCAGTCGATGCCGATGAACTGCTGGCCGAAACTAATCACCGTTGGTTCAACACAGGAGAGGGTGCATAATGGCGACCATCACAGAGCATTTTTTTGACTCAAAAGAGCAAATGACACAGGCCCTGGCAGCTTCGCTGGCGGAGCGTTTAACCAGCGCTTTAACTGAGCGTCAACGTGCGTCTTTAATGGTATCCGGCGGCTCTTCACCGGCACCGGCCTATAAATATCTGTCGGGCCTGGATATTGCCTGGGACAAGGTTGATGTGGCCATGGTTGACGAGCGTTGGGTTGATGCCGACCATGATAAGAGCAACGAAAGCTTTATTATCAGCACCTTGTTGCAGGATAAGGCGGCAAGCGCCAACTTTATTACTATGAAAAACAGCGCTGAAACCGCCGAGACCGGGGTTGAGCAGTGTGAGCAAATGTATGCACAGATCCAGCGTCCGTTCGATGTCACCATCTTGGGCATGGGTCCGGATGGCCATACCGCATCTTTATTTCCTCTCGCCGAAGGTTTAGAAACAGGCTTATCTTCACAGCAATTAGTGTGTGCGATTAATGCCATCGAAAGCGAAGTGACCGGTGCTATCACCGAGCGTATGACTCTTACCCTTCATGCTATCGCCCAAGCGCGAGTGGTTAAGTTGTTGATCAGCGGCGAGGAAAAACTGGCTGTCTACAAAGAAGCCAAAGCAGGTGGTGATGTGCAGGCGATGCCTTTGCGCGCTGTGTTACAGCATCCAGACATCAAACTGGAAGTATACTGGGCTCCGTAAATAATTCCCCATAAGGCTTGGCCTTTAAAATACAGAAAACGCAGCTTAGGCTGCGTTTTTTATGGCCATAGGTTTACCTATTTCATTTCGATATCCTTTTGTGATCAGCTCTTGTAACCGCGTATTAACTTTCACTTATCGCGTACTTTACTCTTGCTCTAGTATTTGTGTTATATTCGCCGCGATTCAATCCAACAAACCCCTAATGGCTCATAGTTAAATCAAATAAAATCAGTTTGTTACAGTTTGATTAGTGCTTTTTTTAAACTAAAAAGACAAAAAATGTAGCGAATTTGTAATTTTGAGTGTAAGGTTTGTTACTAGATGACAGCGTTGTCATCATCACTGGGCAGAAGTGATTTGATAATCAATAAAATGATTCAAGAATAATTAAAGGGGAATCCTGTGTTAGCTAAAAATTTTAAGAAAAGCTTATTAGCAGTGAACGTTACTCTCGCGCTCGGCGCCGGTTTTTCTGGTGTAGCCGTGGCGGCCGATACACAAACGCAAGTAAAAGAAGATGTTGAAGTAATTGAAGTTCGCGGTATTCGTCGCTCGCTTGCGGCGGCCATGAACACCAAGCGTTTCGCCAATTCGGTTGTCGATGCCGTATCTGCAGAAGATATTGGTAAATTTCCAGATAGCGATGTGGGTGAAGCCCTGGGTCGTATTTCTGGTATCTCGGTAAACCGCCAGTTTGGCCAGGGTCAACAGGTGTCTATTCGCGGTGCGTCGGCGCAGCTGACTCGCACCTTACTTAATGGTCACTCGGTGGCATCAACAGGTTGGTATGATCAGCAGTCAATCGACCGCAGCTTTAACTACACCTTGTTACCACCTGAGCTGGTTGGCGGCATTGAAGTAAGTAAGTCTTCACAAGCAGATACAGTAGAAGGCGGCATCGGCGGCACGGTGAACGTGAAAACACGCAAGCCGCTGGACTTGGATGCCAACACCATTTTCGGTGGCATCAAGGCGGACTATGGCACTATTTCCGAAGAGACGGATCCGGATGTATCGGGTCTTTATTCGTGGAAAAACGACAACGAAGACTTTGGCTTCCTAGTAGCCGCAGCCTATTCGGAAACCAGCTATCAGCGTAACGGTATCGAATCTCTAGTTGGCTGGGGTGAGATAGTTCCTACTACCTTCCAGCAAGAGCGTGAGCGCACCGCAATCAATGCCGCTTTCCAGTATCGTCCAAGCGATGCCCTTGAATTAGGCTTAAATATCATGAGCCTGGAACTTGAAGCAAACAACGCCAACACTTCGCTGTTCGCCGTATTCCCGGATGACAAAGCCGCGGCCTGTGAGCAAACCAATGCTTCGGGTACCTGTACTTTCTATCGTCGTAGTGCCGATGATACCAACCCAGGCTGGGCGCAAACCTGGGCCCGTGCAGGTTCAATGACTTCGGACACGGTTGATTTTGACTTTAAATATGTGGCCGACAACTTCGAAGTAACCGGCCGTATCGGTAATACCCAGTCGGACGGTGGTACCAACCTGACTTCAAACTATGGTTTCTGGTTGGGCACTCCGGCAGATTTCGCGGGCACCTATGATACTACCGGGGATGTGATCAAGATAGATATCGCCAATAAAGAGTTTGATGCCAGCGACTTTAACGGCGAGCTGTCGCCGGCAGGTTGGTCACTGAAGAAACAACCCAACTCGGACGAAGAAACCTATGCCCAGGTGGATTTCACCTTCCCGGTAGATTTTGGTGCCATTACCGCTATTAAAACAGGTGTGCGCTGGGCTGATCATGAGGTTAAGCAGCTGACCTATTCGGCAAACCTAATTGATAATATCGCCGCTAAGAGCGCCGATCACTATTACTCAGGCACGGTTTCATCGGGCGCAGGTTTTACCCTGCCAGAGCCAAACCTGGATGCCATGATCACTGACGGTTACGCGGCAATTGCCAGCTTTGATAATACCTCTGACGTTTATCGCTCTGGTTACGGCACCATAAAGGAAGAAAACCTGGCGCTTTACCTGATGGCCGACTTTGAAGCCGAAGGGATGCGCGGTAATATCGGTGTGCGTTATGTGTCTACCGATGCCGAGTCTGACTACTATGATCTCGATGCCATGGGCAATTATGCGGATACTCTGAGCACCGACAAGGCGGACTATGATGAAGTCTTGCCGAGTGTGAACATTGCCTTTGACCTAAGCGAAGACGTGATCTTACGCGTGTCGGCGGCCCAGGTTATGTCACGCGCTAACTACGCAGATATGTTCTCAGCTTCCACTTTGGCCGGTTACAACGACGGTACCTCGGTAACGAAGTGCTGAAAAAAGGTAATATCGGTCTTGAGCCATTCAAGGCAACTCAGGCGGACTTTGGTATCGAGTACTATTTCGATAACGACGCCATGTTCAGCGCCACTTACTTTATCAAGGATATCTCTAGCTTTACTAAAACCGATCAAGTGCTTAACCAGGGCATAGGTATTGTTGATAATGATTCGGGCGTAGATAACTGGACCATAGCCACCATGGGCACAGGTAGCGGCGGTGAAATTCAAGGTCTTGAGCTGCAATTGCAAGACGGCTTTGACAATGGTTTCGGTTACCAGGTGAACTACACCTTAGTAGATTCATCGGCACCGGCGGAAAACTTCCCGGATCGTGTATCCGTGTTTACCGATTCATCGGATCACACGGTTAATTTGGTTGGTTACTATGAGACAGACGACTTTAACGTGCGCCTTGCCTATAACTGGCGCTCTGAGTACATGATCCGTGAGTTGCCTGGTTTCTATGGCAACCGTGAGCACCAGGACTATGGCACTTTGGATTTAAGCGCCAAGTACTCGGTGACCGACAGCCTGGATGTGACCTTTGAAGCCGTGAACCTGACCGAAGAAGACAGTGTACAAATCGGTGTAGCCGAAGGCGATGCTCAGGTAGTACCTGAGTTGAAAGACGGCTACCCGGCGTGGTTCTTCGAAGGCGAAGCTCGCTATAAGCTTGGTTTACAGTTCCGATTCTAATACCAATTCTGTTAAGTATGTGAGCAGATATAGCGCTGGATAAATGATGTGATAACAAGGCGGGATTTTTTCTTATGTAGTTATTCTACATAGAAAAATTCCAACGCTGTGAGCATGATATTTAGCCCGCTAGAATGATTAGCTATTTAAGTGAATTGGTATAATTAAGCTGTGCGCTACAGCAAAAAGCCAGTGTTTGAGCACTGGCTTTTTTTATGCCCTTAATTTGCGGCGTTTTAAACAAGTCTAACCAAGGGCTAGGGCATTACCGAACCGCCAAAATAGGGGGAAAAGGGTACATCAAACTTTAATGTATTTTCACTTTCTTTTTGTCAACAAAACCGATAGCCTTAGGCCACAACAAGTAATAAATACGTAAATAGTATGGAGCAGTATCATGGCGGAACAACAAGTACAGCCTTTGCATAACGAAAAGCATGCCAACACAAAAATTAAACCTGGCCTTAACATCGAATTTTTAAAAACTCAGCATTTAGTGCCGGTAGTGGCGCACGAGTTTGGTCGTATCGCCAATGAATTCCCACTGGCGTTCGTAAAAAACAATGAGTCTGGTAAATTCCAAGCGGTTGCCTTATTCGGTCTTGAGCCGGGCGAAAACCTGTTTATCAAAGATGACCAATGGCAGGCAGCTTTTGCCCCGCTAGCGGTTACTCGCTACCCACTAGGTCTGGTTAAGCACCCAGAGCAAGAGCAATACGGTGTGGTTATCGATGAAGCCAGCCCGCTAGTTGGCGAAGAAGAAGGCAATGCCCTATTCGAAAACGGTGAAGAGACGGAATACCTTAAGCGTCGTAAAGAAGCTTTGGTTTCTTTTATCGAGTTCAGCGGTGTAACCGATGCCTTCACTCAGTACCTTGCCGATAAAGAACTACTGGTAGCACAAACGCTAACCGTTGATATCAAGGGCGAGAAAAAAGACATCACGGGTATCCACCTGATTGATGAGAAGAAGTTGCAAGAGCTTAGCGATGAGGACTTCCTTGAGCTACGTAAGCGCGGTTACCTGGCGCCTATCTACTCTTTCTTAACCTCGACTCATCAGGTTGGTCGCCTAGCTCGTTTGAAAGCTGAGCGCGATGCATAAGTAAATCGTTTAACAACGAACATAAGAGCCCGGAAATAACCGGGCTTTTTTATGCCCGGCTGGTTACTAATTCGGCTGTTAACCATGTTGGACGAAAGTTTTACCTTTTTATCCTTGAGTAACACTCGTCCTTGTGAAAAAATTTGAGTTTATTTTATGACCCCAATAACGCAGACACGAGGATATGATTATGCGCATTATCTTATTAGGCGCACCCGGTGCTGGTAAAGGCACGCAAGCTCAGTTTTTAATGGACAAGTACGGCATTCCACAGATTTCTACCGGTGACATGCTACGTGCTGCTATTAAAGAAGGCACGCCGCTTGGTTTAGAAGCGAAGAAAGTGATGGATGCGGGCCAACTTGTGTCTGACGATATTATCATTGGTCTGGTTAAAGAGCGTGTAGCTAAAGCCGACTGTGAAAACGGCTTCCTACTTGACGGTTTCCCGCGCACTATTCCACAAGCCGATGCCATGAAAGAAAACGGCATTGCCGTTGATCATGTTATCGAGTTTGATGTTGCCGACGAAGTGATCGTTGAGCGCATGGGCGGTCGTCGCGTACACCCAGGCTCTGGCCGTGTTTACCACGTAGTTTACAACCCGCCTAAGGTGGAAGGTAAAGACGACGTGACCGGTGAAGACCTAATCATCCGTGATGACGACACCGAAGAAACGGTACGTAAGCGTCTGGCTATTTACCACGACCAAACCAAGCCTTTGGTTGATTACTACCAAGGTGAAGCCGATGCGGGCAACACTCAGTACCACAAGCTAAATGGTACTCAGGCGGTTGAAACCGTAAGTCAGCAACTAGCTGAATTACTAGGTTAAGCGCCGAAAAAACAAAAACCGCCGTCAGGCGGTTTTTTGATCCTAGCGCTGCTTTTATCGGTATAATCAGTATCCTAGGGTCTGTTTATCTTTGCGGTTTACTTTATGTTCAATCTAAACGCATTCTGATCGCGACGCTCGTTATGCAGCATAGTTATTCTATGTCAGTAACGAGCAACAAAGAGCAGAGGGCGTTTAGAAGAACCCCTAGGGCAGCGCTTGAAGCCTATTTCTCCCGTGTTGGCACATGTTTATGTAGAATTACTACACCACACATGTGCCGCCTTGTATAAATACGCTACAAACAGCTACAGAAACAAACAACAAAGGTCAACAGACCCTTGCAACGAAAGGAAATGAGTTTATGTCTTTAGCTTTGACGCAGCCAGCCAGTCGTTATGGTGTGTT
Organism: Pseudoalteromonas sp. T1lg76; assembly: GCF_002964725.1. Taxonomy (NCBI): domain Bacteria; kingdom Pseudomonadati; phylum Pseudomonadota; class Gammaproteobacteria; order Alteromonadales; family Pseudoalteromonadaceae; genus Pseudoalteromonas; species Pseudoalteromonas sp. T1lg76. Next base: position 62,455 of record NZ_PQCE01000003.1, on the reverse strand, counting down.
GTTGGTCAATTTGGGAACTCCGGAGGCGCCGACGGCCGCGGCGGTGCGTGCTTACCTTAAAGAGTTTCTTTCGGACACCCGAGTGGTGGAGATCCCGCCTTTGCTGTGGTCCATCATCCTCAATGGCATTATTTTGCCCACACGTTCAGCTAAGGTGGCCAAGGCCTATGCCTCTATCTGGCAAAGTGAAGGCTCGCCGCTACGGGTCATTACCGAGCGTCAGGCAAAGGCTCTCAAGCAAGCCATTCAAAGCCAAAGTGGCCAGTCGATTCACGTTGATTATGCCATGACCTATGGCCAGCCCAGCATTCAAAGCCGTATTGATGATATGCAGGCCCGCGGCATCGACAAGATAGCGGTATTGCCTTTATATCCTCAGTATTCGGCAACCACCACGGCGGCGGTATTCGACAAGCTCAACCGTCATCTTGCTAAGGTGCGTAATATTCCCGAGATCCGTTTCTTAAAGCATTATTATGAGCGCGACAGCTATATTCATGCCTTGGCCGGGTCTATTGCCAAATACCGCCAAGTTCATGGTGACGCAGAAAAGCTGATTTTCTCCTTTCATGGTATCCCTAAGCGCTGCGTGAATAAGGGCGACCCTTATTACGAGCACTGCAAGTTTACCGCCGAGCGCTGCGCACAGAAGTTGGGGCTCAGCGATGAGCAATGGCTGATGACCTTTCAGTCGCGCTTTGGCAAAGAAGAATGGCTGCAACCCTATACGGATAAGACCTTAACCGAACTGGGTCAAGCTGGAGTGAAGAAGCTGCAGGTGGTGTGCCCGGCCTTTGCCGCCGATTGTTTGGAAACCCTAGAGGAAATATCGGTAGAAAATGCCGAGATTTTCACCGAAGCGGGCGGTGAGCATTTGGGTTATATCCCAGCACTGAATGATGATGCCGAGCATATCGAGCTCTTGGTCGAGCTTGCCTATTCGCAGTTGCAGAACTGGTAATAAAAAAAGCGCCCTCGGGCGCTTTTTTAATGTCTGATTTTTACCGCGGATATTAAAGTGAATCTAGAGCGGCGATGGCTTTTTTATAGTCCGGCTCTTGTGAGAGTTCACTGACCAATTCCTTGTAAACCACCTTGTGCTCTTTATCGAGGACAAATACGGCTCGGCTTAAAATGCCCATGTCTTTAATAAGCAGCCCATAATGTTCGGCAAAATCGCGCCACACAGCATCGGATAAGGTTTCCAGCTTGTCTATGCCTTCTGCGGCACAATAGCGTTTTTGTGCAAAGGGCAGATCGGTGCTGATGGTGAGCATGGCTACTTGCGGGTAATTGGCTGCCACCTGCTCGTTAAAATGTTTGGTTTGAATGCTGCACACCCCAGTGTCCAGGCTCGGCACTACGCTTAGCAGCACTGCCTGTTGTTGATAATCACTCAGGCCTTTGGCCTGGAATGCACTATCGACAACACGAAAATCAGGAGCCTTTTGACCAACGGCTACACCATTTCCGAGCAGTACCACGGGCTTGCCTTTGGCTGTAACCTTATTGGCATCCAGGGTGTTGATGGTGGTGCTTTGTTCTGCGAAGGCGCCGTAGCTGACACTGGAAGCCAGCACGAGGGCGCTGAGCAATACTTTATTTATCATATTCTTGCCTTAATTTTAATCTGTATGCTGTAAATTGTTTTGATAGAGCCAGTCTATATTTAAATTGAGTAATGTTAATACCACTATTTGTGGTTAGCTTTTGTAAAATAAGCGGTAATTATCATTTCATACCATTCTCAGCCCCTGGTGTCAGGTATTCTAAGTGATGAAAACACCAGTGTCGCGCAGCCGTAACTCGCCCGCTTTTGCCCACAGGCTGAGAAGTACAACTTATGCTCGCAACCCATGACTGAGAATGTCTGACTCTATTACAGACCGACAATCTAGACGTTTTATTTCTTCGTTTATTCTCGACTTAGTGCTCGAGTTCCAACTCTGAGTTGGGGCAAGTGCCTAACTTGACTATGCTACCGTCAGCGTTTTCCTGCTCAAGGCGCACGGGGAAGCCCCATAACCTGTGCAGGTGTTTAAGCACCTCATCTTTGGATTCGGCCAATGGAATACCAAGATGAGGGATATAGCGCAGGGTTAACGACCTATCGCCACGAATATCAATGTTATAGACCTGAATATTGGGCTCATGATTGCTGAGGTTGTATTGTGCTGACAGCGCCTGGCGAATTTTCTGGTAGCCGTTTTCATCGTGGATCGCTGCGACTTCTAAATGCGGTTGCTGGCTGTCATCGACAATGGAAAAAAGTTTGAATTCACGAATGAGCCGCGGTGATAAAAACTGGCTGATAAAGCTCTCATCTTTAAAATTCTGCATCGCAAAATGCAGGGTTTCCAACCAATTACTGCCCGCATACTCGGGGAACCACTGACGGTCCTCATCGTCCGGATTTTCACAAATACGGCGAATATCCACCATCATATTAAAACCCAAGGCGTAGGGGTTGATGCCGGAGTAATAATTGCTGTTGTAGGGTGGCTGATAAATTACATTGGTGTGGCTTTGCAGCACCTCGAACATAAAACCATCGGTGAGTTTGCCCTCGTCATAGAGGTGATTAAGCAGGGTGTAGTGCCAGAAGGTGGCCCAGCCTTCATTCATAACCTGGGTTTGCTTTTGCGGGTAGAAGTACTGGGATATTTTACGCACTATACGCACTATCTCGCGCTGCCAAGGTTCCAGGAGAGGCGCATTTTTTTCGACAAAATAGAGAATATTTTCCTGCGGCTCTGAAGGAAAACGCGGGCGCTTTTTACTTTTTTGTTGCTCACTGGTGGGAATGGTACGCCACAGCTCATTGACCTGAGATTGCAAGTAATCGGCGCGCTCCTGCTGGCGCTTTTGCTCCTCATACAGGGATATTTGCTGCGGTCGCTTATAGCGGTCGACGCCATAATTCATCAGCGCATGGCAGGAGTCGAGAATATCTTCTACCTCATCTATGCCATATTTTTGCTCGCACTCGGCGATGTAGTTTTTGGCGAACAGCAGGTAATCGATAATGGAGCCGGCGTCGGTCCAGGTTTTAAACAGGTAATTTCCCTTAAAAAAGGAATTGTGGCCATAACAGGCATGGGCCATCACTAAGGCCTGCATGGCCATGGTGTTTTCTTCCATCAGGTAGGCAATACAGGGGTTGGAGTTAATAACGATTTCATAGGCTAAGCCCATTTGGCCACGGCGGTAGTTTTGCTCTGTTTGAATAAATTTCTTACCGAACGACCAGTGGTTGTAGCCTATGGGCATGCCGACGCTGGAGTAGGCGTCCATCATCTGCTCGGCGGTGATCACTTCAATCTGATTGGGGTAAGTGTCGAGCTTATAGTGCTCGGCGACCCGTTTGATCTCCTGCCGATATTCTTCCAGTAAATCAAAAGTCCAATCTGGGCCGTCACTTAAAGGCTTGGTCATAGTCACCCCTTATGCTAGGCGCGTTGCGCCGTAGTGCTTGCACTTTTTTTAAAGAGTTCGCGGAAGATAGGGTAAATGTCTTCCACCGAGGTAATGTGCTTAATGGCAAAGTTCCCGAAGTGCGCCGCTAATTGTTCATACTCGCGCCACAGGCTTTGATGGGCGCGATTGGTGATCTCCACATAGGCGTAGTAGCGCACCATGGGTAAAATCTTGTTGCTCAGTACCTCAGCGCATTGAGGGGAATCATCGGCCCAGTTATCGCCATCGGACGCCTGGGCGGCGTAGATATTCCACTCGCTGGAGGAATAGCGGGCGGCAATGATCTGGTGCATCAGCTTTAGGGCGCTGGAAACTATGGTGCCGCCGGTTTCCTGGGAGTAGAAAAACTCCTGCTCATCGACCTCCTTGGCCTGGGTATGATGGCGTATATACACTACCTCAATGTCCTTATAGGTGCGGGTAAGGAATAAGTAGAGCAGAATATAAAAGCGCTTTGCCATATCCTTGGTGGCCTGATCCATGGAGCCGGACACATCCATCAAGCAAAACATCACCGCCTTGGAGGTGGGGTGGGGGCGTTTTTCATAGTTGCGAAAGCGCAGATCATAATTATCGATAAAGGGCACGGCCGATATTTGGCGCTCCAGCTCTTCTATTTGCACCAGCAATTGATTGATACGAGTTTGCTCCGGCACAGGTTGTTGCTCTAGGTGCATAAGTTCTTGTTTGAGTTCGGCCAGCTCACGCTTTTTCCCTGCTGTCATGGCCACTCGGCGCGCTAAGGAGCTTTGCAATGAGCGGATGATATCTATGTTGCTTGGCACCCCATCGTTACAAAAACCGGCCCTGTGGGTGCGCATCTGCACCAGCTTGTCGAGGCTGTTTTCCTGTAAGTTAGGCAGCTCTAGATCTTCAAAAAGGAGGTCGAGATATTCGTCCTTGGAGATGGAGAACACAAAGTCATCCGTGCCTTCTCCTTGGTCGCTGGCTTCGCCTTCACCGGCGCCACCGCTTTGCCCTGCAGGAGGGCGCTTGATCCTGTCGCCGGCATTGAACTGATCATTGCCCGGGTGCACCTGCTCGCGAAAGCCGCCCTTGCCCTGATGAAACACCGGCTCTTTGATGTCTTTTGCGGGTATGGATATGCTCTCACCGCTGGACACATCGGTGACACTGCGTTTGTTTATGGCGTCTGAAACGGCTTCCTTAATTTGCTTTTTATAGCGTCGAATAAAGCGTTGACGATTAAGCGTACTTTTATTCTTGCCGTTCAGGCGCCTATCGATAAAGTGCGCCATAAAATTCCCCTCAACTTACTTCAAAGGCGTTATTGTGATTTGCGTACGCGCAAGTACCACTCAGATAACAGCCTTACTTGTTTCTGGGTGTAGCCCTTAGCTACCATGCGATTAACAAAGTCTTCGTGCTTCTTCTGATCTTCCGCCGAGGTTTTGGCATTGAAGGAGATAACCGGCAACAAATCCTCGGTATTTGAGAACATCTTCTTCTCTATCACGGTGCGAAGCTTCTCGTAGCTGGTCCACAAGGGGTTTTTGCCATTGTTGTGCGCCCGTGCCCGCAGGACAAAGTTGACGATTTCGTTGCGGAAGTCCTTAGGATTAGAGATGCCCGCAGGTTTTTCAATTTTTTCCAACTCGGCGTTCAGAGCGGCACGGTCAAATAGCTGCCCCGTATCCGGGTCTCGGTACTCCTGATCCTGAATCCAAAAGTCTGCATAGGTCACATAGCGGTCGAAAATATTCTGACCATATTCGGAGTAGGACTCTAAATAAGCGGTTTGCAGCTCTTTACCGATAAATTCAACGTATTGCGGGATCAGGTAGCCCTTAAGGTGCGATAAGTAACGCTCTTGTACCTCGGCACTGTATTGTTCACGCTCGATTTGTTGCTCAAGCACATAAAACAGGTGCACCGGGTTGGCCGCCACTTCGCTGTGATCAAAGTTAAAAACCCGGGACAGTATCTTAAAGGAGAAACGTGTCGACAGCCCGGTCATCCCCTCATCGACGCCAGCGTAGTCGCGATATTCCTGATAGGATTTGGCCTTGGGATCCGTATCTTTGAGGCTTTCGCCGTTATAAACCCGCATTTTTGAATAAATACTGGAGTTTTCCGGCTCTTTAAGGCGGGATAAAACTGAGAACTTGGCTAAAGTCTCGAGTGTGCCTGGGGCGCATGGTGCGTCGCATAGCTCACTGTTTTGTAATAGCTTATCGTAAATTTTTACTTCTTCGGTAACGCGCAGGCAATAGGGCACTTTAACGATATAAACCCTGTCGAGGAAAGCCTCGTTGTTTTTGTTGTTTTTAAAGGTTTGCCATTCTGACTCATTGGAGTGAGCGAGAATAATACCGCTAAAGGGCAGGGCCGAAATGCCTTCGGTGCCGTTATAGTTGCCTTCTTGGGTTGCAGTAAGCAGTGGGTGCAGCACCTTGATTGGCGCCTTAAACATTTCCACAAACTCCATCAAGCCTTGGTTGGCCAGGCATAAAGCGCCGGAATAGGCGTAGGCATCGGGATCATTTTGGGCAAAATGCTCTAGTTTACGAATATCGACCTTACCAACTAGGGCCGAGATATCCTGGTTGTTCTCATCGCCGGGTTCGGTTTTGGCGATGGCGATTTGATTTAAAATAGAGGGGTAGCGCTTAACCACCCTAAACTGGCTGATGTCGCCATTGTATTCTTTTAAGCGTTTCGCCGCCCAAGGCGACATTATAGTGCGCAAGTAACGTTTTTTGATGCCGTATTCGTTCTCTAACAGGTCGCCATCTTCCATGGCGTTAAAAAGGCTTAATGGATGGTCATTAACCGGCGAGCCTTTTAAACAATAAATCGGCACCTGTTGCATCAGGTATTTCAATTTTTCGGCGATGGATGACTTACCGCCACCAACTGGGCCAAGTAAGTACAGAACTTGTTTATACTCTTCAAGGCCTTGCGCAGCGTGTTTAAGGTAAGACACTATTTGCTCTATGGCATCTTCCATACCATAAAACTCACTGAATGCCGGGTAGCGGGCGATCACCCTGTTGGAAAAGAGGCGACTGAGTATCGAGTCTTGCGAGGTATCTATCATCTGCGGCTCGCCTATGGCCGTCAGTAGTCTTTCAGCGGCCGTGGCGTAGGCCGTTTTGTCTTGTTTGCACAACTCTAAAAACTCGCTAACGCTATATTCTTCTTCTTGGGATGCTTCAAAGCGAGATTGATAATGCTCAAATATTGTCATAGCGACCTCCAAGGAACCCGAAGCTAAGATGAAAGGCAAAGATGCAACTCGGTTACTTAAAGCGTAGACAGTGTTATAAAAATTTGCGAAATATATTAGGAATTTAGTCCTCTGGATTGGCGTTGGATTCAGGCATAAAAAAAGCCCAGTTGTACACCGACAACAAGGCTTTTTTTGTCATTTAGTCAAGGTGAAATTAATTCACCTTAACATGAATGTTTGGCGATTAAGCAGCGAAGTTTTGGTTCGCGAAATCCCAGTTAACTAGTGCCCAGAAACCTTTAAGGTAATCAGGACGCAGGTTACGGTAATCGATGTAGTAAGCGTGTTCCCACAGATCCACAGTTAGGATAGGAGTTACGCCAGCTTCAGTTAGCGGAGTCGCTGCATTTGAAGTGTTAACGATATCTAGAGAACCGTCGGCAGTTTTAACTAACCAAGTCCAGCTTGAACCGAAGTTGTTAACTGCTTTATCGTTGAAAGCTTCTTGGAACGCTTCGAAAGAACCCCATTTAGCGTTGATAGCATCGGCAACTGCGCCAGTTGCTACACCACCGCCATTTGGAGATAGGCTGTGCCAGTAGAAAGTGTGGTTCCAGATTTGTGCAGCATTGTTGAAAACACCGCCTTCTGATGAACATACGATCTCTTCTAGTGATTTACCTTCGAAATCAGTACCTTCGATTAAGCCGTTTAACTTTACTACGTAAGTGTTGTGGTGCTTACCGTGGTGGTACTCAAGAGTTTCTTGAGAAATGTGCGGCTCAAGAGCGTTGATTTCATAAGGTAGTGACGGTAGTTCAAATGCCATGTTTTTCTCCATCTGTCTTTATTTGAAAATGGGCTTTAACCGGGTGCACGTTGCGCTCGGTGTACTGAAAGCCTTTATAGTGGTACTATAATTCCCGAGTATTTTACTCAAGTTTAAACAAACAGCAACGCTTTAAGAAGTGTAAGCTATTCTCGCTTTTACCAATGTTAGCAAGCCTGGCACTATTTTTCGTTAACTTTGCGAGAAAAATAGCTCATGCGTTTACCCTGGGAAACTATCCAGCGTTGGCCGTTTGCTTTAACATACCCTAAACATTGTGGTCGCGGTGGTGGTTTTCAATACAAACCAGCATCGAAAATTGAAATAGAGGTTGTTAATGGAAACCATTGATAAGATTAAACAGCAAATTGCCGAAAACCCGATTCTGCTTTATATGAAGGGTTCGCCTAAATTACCAAGCTGCGGCTTTTCTTCGCAGGCTTCACAAGCGTTGATGTCTTGTGGTGAGCAATTTGCTTACGTGGATATTCTACAAAACCCGGATATTCGCGCTGAATTGCCTAAATATGCCAACTGGCCAACCTTCCCACAGCTTTGGGTTGAAGGCGAGTTGATCGGCGGCTGTGACATTATTATCGAAATGTTCCAACGCGGTGAATTACAGCCACTTATTCAAGAAACTGCTGCTAAATATAAAGAAGCGGACAGCGCCGAATAAGCAAACAGGCTATGCTCTTGGGCGCAACCAAGGGTTATGTCGTTGATAAACGATAAAAATAATACTTAAGCCGGCAGTCGCCGGCTTTTCTTTTTCTTTTCTTTCCATCTCGCCAGCATCTATTACACTTTCATCTAGGCATTAATGGGTGACTATGGAAGTGGGTGATGTTCTCAGTGCGAATTCAGGGAATACTCGTGTTACTCCTCGCGACAAGCTGGCCGTTTAAGTGGGTCGTAGCAGCAGACAAGGTGACACAAGTAACCCTGGAATACCGACTTGATAATCAGAACTACAGTTACACCGGTATGTGGCAGGGTGCGACTCTGAGTTTTGATGGCGGCCGAGAGCGCAAGGCGGTGGTAGCTACTCTTGATTGGCCTCCCTATATAGGCCGGCAAGAATGCCAAGGTGGCTGGCTGCTTCAGTATATGGCGGCGGTGATAATACAGGCCGGCTACAATCCCGAATTTCGCTTTTTACCCTGGGCCCGTGCTGTGCGTATGGCGGAGCTGGGTCATGTGGATATACTCGCTCCCGAATATGAAATAGAAGCTTCGGCACCGTCCGATGTGGTGCTGGGCAATACTCGTTTACAGCATTTAGCCTTGTCCTCTCCTTACGCCCACACTCCCGTGCATTATATTAGCGCCGCCAACAGCGAGCTCACCCAGGCTCCGGCTCCTCAATCCTTGTCCGATTATGCTGTGGGCGTGGTACGTGGCTACCAAAATGCACCCGAGGTTGACAAAGTGCTCGACGGTGGTCGCGTGATTGTGCAGCAAGCCATAGACGACAGCCAGAACCTGCAATTATTACTTTCGGGGCGAGTCAACCTGATTGTGGCCGATCCCCTAGTGATAAACACCCTGGCTCAGCGTCAGAATGTCGCCAGCGATAGCTACCGAGTATTGCAACCGGCTATCACCGAGCAGTCCTTGTATTTTGCGCTGTCAACGGCGCGGCCTCAGTGGCAAAGGTTAATGTTGGATATTAATAGTGAGATCGCGCAGATGCAGAAACAGGCGTTGCGTACGCAACTGATGTCCCGACTCAAACAAGCCTGCCCTGCATACAATTAAAAAACCAGTGAATACCCACTGCTCGCTGTGAATAATTATTCACTATGAGATTTCATTTACGTTAACGTAAAGTGCAGGTTTACCTTAACGTAATTTAGCGTTTTTTCATTTTGACACTGGTGTCATGTTAAAAATAACGAATATAAAGCGGATAAATAGTACAAGGTGTTTACTTTTTATGGTGATCACAAATAATGAAAAATATTCAAGATTGTGAATATGTATTCGTTATTTCGTTGACACCCCAGATGCAAAGGGTTAGCGTTGACGGTCCGCTAGCACCACAGCAAGGGTCAATAATTGCCAAGCTAGCACGCAGTAGCAATGGGGAGAGGGGTCCAACATGTTATATGACTCAAGTTTAGAAAAAGATAATTGCGGCTTTGGCTTAATAGCCCAGGTCAACGGTCAGGTTAGCCATAAACTTATTCGCACCGCCATTACCGGATTGGCGCGTATGGAGCATCGTGGCGGTATTTCTGCCGATGGTAAAACCGGCGATGGCTGTGGTTTATTGATGCAAAAGCCCGATAGCTTCTTTCGTGCTATTGCCAAAGAAAATGATTGGTTGCTGGGTAAAAACTATGCTGTCGGCATGCTTTTTTTAAGTCAGGATCCCGTCCAGGCCCAGGCGGCCAAGACGCTGGTGGCAAAAGAATTAGAGCAGGAAACCCTGACCTTGGTGGGCTGGCGCGAGGTGCCGGTGGATACCAGTTATCTGGGTGATATTGCCTTGGCGCAATTGCCGCAGTTTGTGCAGGTATTTGTCAGTGCCCCTGAGGGCTGGCGGCCCAAGGATTTAGAGCGCCGCTTGTATATCGCCCGGCGCCGAATCGAAAAGCAGTTGCAGCAGGATAAGGATTTTTATATCGCCAGCTTGTCTGGTTTGGTGACCGTCTACAAGGGCTTGATGATGCCCGAAGACTTGCCTAATTTTTATCTCGACTTGGCCGATATGCGTATGACCACGGCGATCTGCGTGTTCCACCAACGCTTCTCTACCAATACCCAACCGCGCTGGCCTTTGGCCCAGCCGTTTAGATATTTGGCGCACAATGGCGAGATCAACACCATCACGGGCAACCGCCAATGGGCCAGAGCTCGCGCCTATAAATTTGCCTCGCCGCTGTTGCCGGACTTACAGACCGCGGCGCCTTTTGTGAATGAAAGCGGTTCGGATTCATCGAGCCTGGATAATATGCTCGAGCTGTTTTTGGCCGGCGGCATGGACTTGTTCCGAGCCATGCGTATGTTGGTGCCGCCAGCATGGCAGAAAAACCGCGCCATGGATGAGGATTTACGCGCCTTCTACGATTTTAACTCCATGCATATGGAGCCCTGGGACGGCCCAGCCGGCATAGTGATGTCGGATGGTCGCTTCGCCGCTTGTAATCTGGATAGAAACGGCCTGCGTCCAGCACGCTATGTGTTGACCCAGGACGGCTTTATTACCCTGGCCTCAGAAGTAGGGATCTGGGATTATGCCGCCGATGAGGTGGTGGAAAAAGGCAGGGTAGGCCCAGGTGAGCTGATGGTCATAGATACTTTGCATGGCAAGGTGTGGCATTCCGATGAAATCGATCAGGATCTAAAAGCTCGCCACCCTTACAAGCAATGGCTTGAGCAAAACGTTAAGCGCCTGACGCCTTTTGAGTTACTGAGCGATAAAGAGGCGGGCAACCGCTCATTCGACGAAGAAACTCTGCTTATCTATCAAAAGATGTTCGCCTATACCAATGAAGAGTTGGATCAGGTGATCCGAGTGATGGGTGAAAATGGCCAGGAAGCGACCGGCTCCATGGGTGATGATACCCCGTTTGCCGTGCTTTCCGAGGGACATAGATCTCTGTTCGACTATTTCCGCCAGAAATTTGCTCAGGTGACTAACCCGCCTATCGATCCACTGCGGGAAAATCATGTTATGTCTTTGGCGACCTGCATTGGCCGCGAACAAAATGTCTTTAACGAGACCACGGGCCATGCCAAGCGCTTGCAGTTTGACACCCCCATACTTATGTATTCCGACATGGTACAGCTGCGCAGCGCCAATGATGAGCACTACAGCCATAGTTCAATCGATTTAAACTACACCGCCGATGAAACCCTGGAGCAGGCATTAGTGCGCATTTGTGATGAAGCGCAGCGCAAGGCCGAATCCGGTGTGGTGATGTTGCTGCTCAGCGACAGACATATCAGCCAGGATAGTCTGCCTATTCCGGCCGCCATGGCCGTGGGAGCTGTGCACCAGCGCCTGGTCAACAACAGCCTGCGCTGTGATACCAATATCATTATCGAAACCGGCAGCGCCCGCGACCCGCATCAATTTGCGGTCTTACTTGGCTTTGGTGCCACCGCTATTTACCCTTATCTGGCCTATGAATCCTTGGTGGCGATGAGCGATGCCAAGGTCATTAACAAGAGCTATCGCGAAGTGACGCTTTCGTATCGTAACGCCATCAACAAGGGCCTGCTTAAAATCATGTCTAAGATGGGTATTAGTACAGTGGCTTCCTATCGCTGTTCCATGTTGTTCGAAGCCGTTGGCCTGTCCGAGCAGGTGGTGGACCTGTGCTTTAACGGCGTTGCCAACCGCATTAGTGGTGCCGGCTTTGAGGATTTCGAGCAGGATCAGTTGAAGTTGCGCCAGCTTGCCTTTAGCGCGCGCAAGCTTTTGAGCCATGGTGGTTTATTAAAGTTTGTTCATGGCGGTGAATACCATGCCTATAATCCGGATGTGATCCAGTCGCTGCAAAAAGCAGTTCGCTCTGGCGATTATCAAGATTATCTGCGTTATGCAGATCTGGTTAATAACCGGCCGATCACCAACATTCGCGATATGTTGGCGCTTAAGGGCGGCACTAAGGCTATTGCCATCGATGAGGTAGAAGCACCCGAGGAGCTGTATAAGCGTTTCGACTCGGCGGCCATGAGTATAGGTGCCCTGTCACCGGAAGCGCATGAGGCTCTGGCGATTGCCATGAACCGCCTCGGCGGTTGCTCCAACTCGGGTGAGGGCGGCGAAGATAAGTTGCGATATGGCACAGAGAAAAACTCCCGTATCAAGCAGGTGGCCTCGGGGCGCTTTGGCGTTACGCCGCATTACTTGCGCAGTGCCGATGTTATTCAGATCAAGGTAGCGCAAGGCGCCAAACCGGGCGAGGGTGGACAATTACCAGGGGAAAAGGTCACCCCCTATATCGCCAAATTACGTTACTCAGTGCCCGGTGTAACCTTGATTTCACCGCCACCGCACCATGATATTTACTCCATTGAAGACCTGGCCCAGCTGATTTTTGATCTTAAACAGGTGAATCCTGAGGCCATGATCTCGGTTAAGCTGGTGTCTGAGCCCGGTGTTGGCACCATAGCCACTGGGGTGGCCAAGGCCTACGCGGATTTGATCACCATAGCTGGCTACGATGGCGGCACAGGTGCAAGCCCGCTGACCTCAGTCAAATACGCCGGCAGCCCATGGGAGCTAGGTCTGGCGGAAACCCAGCAGGCTCTGGTTGAAAATGGCTTGCGACATCGTATTCGCTTGCAAACCGATGGTGGCTTAAAAACCGGTCTCGACATTATTAAAGCGGCTATCTTGGGCGCCGAAAGCTTTGGTTTTGGTACTGGCCCCATGGTTGCACTGGGCTGTAAATACCTCAGAATTTGTCATTTGAATAACTGTGCCACAGGTGTGGCGACTCAGGATGAAACCCTGCGTGCCAAGCACTATCACGGCCTGCCGGAAATGGCGATGAACTACTTTAAGTTTATCGCTCAGGAAGCGCGCGAATTGATGGCCTCCTTGGGCGTAACCCGATTGGTTGATTTGATCGGGCGCACCGACTTGCTTGAGGCGCTCGAAGGCAAAACGGCGAAACAGCAAAAGCTGGATTTATCGCACTTGCTGGCACAACCAAAAAATATAAGCGGTCAGTCCTTATATTGTTCTATGCCTAATACCTCACACTATCGCGGCGCCCTTAATGAAGAGCTGTTGGCGAAGACGAAGCAGGCCATAGATAATCGCAGCGGAGCCAATCTGGTGACGCGTATCTGTAACACCGACCGCTCGGTAGGGGCCATGCTTTCCGGTTATATCGCCGCCCAGCATGGTAACCAGGGCATGGCTGCAGAGCCGGTGCGTATTGAATTGCATGGCACCGCAGGTCAGTCGTTTGGGGTGTTTAATGCCGGTGGTCTGGAAATGACTCTTGTCGGTGATGCCAATGACTATGTGGGCAAGGGCATGGCTGGCGGCCGTTTGGTGGTGCGTCCGCCTTTGGGTTCTTGTTTCCAGTCACACCAGGCGGCAATTGTAGGTAATACCTGTTTATACGGTGCCACTGGCGGCAAATTATATGCCGCGGGCTGCGCTGGTGAACGCTTTGGCGTTCGTAACTCCGGAGTTACCGCCGTGATTGAAGGTCTTGGCGACAACGGTTGTGAATATATGACCGGCGGAGTGGTCTGTGTGCTTGGTAAGGTAGGTATTAACTTTGGTGCTGGCATGACCGGAGGTTTTGCCTATGTGCTTGATGAAGCACATGACTTTACCAAGCGCATGAACCCTGAGCTGGTGGAGATAGTGAGCCTGGAGCAGTTGCCGACTCATCAGGAGCATCTGCGTGGTTTGATTGCCGAGCACCTTGAGCTGACTGGCTCGCAGCGCGCCGAGGCCATCCTCGCCAGCTTCGATCTTTACTTGCCCATGTTTAAGTTGGTGAAGCCTATTTCCAGTGATGTTCATAGCCTGTTGGGACACCGCGCCCGCAGTAGCGCCGAACTACGAGTGCAGGCGCAATAGGAGGAAGTATGAGCCAGAATGTTTATCAGTTTATCGATGTACAGCGTGTCGATCCGCGCAAAAAGCCGATTTCTACGCGCAAGCAGCAGTTTGTTGAGATCTATGAGCCGTTTTCACAAAACCAGGTCGACTCTCAGGCGGATCGTTGTCTTGACTGTGGCAACCCCTATTGTGAATGGCAATGTCCGGTGCACAATTATATCCCGCAGTGGTTAAAGCTTATTCGCACCGGGCGTATTCTCGAAGCGGCGGAGCTTTCTCACCGCACCAACAGTCTGCCCGAGGTGTGTGGGCGCGTGTGCCCGCAGGACAGGCTTTGTGAAGGCGCCTGTACTCTGAATGAGGAATTCGGTGCCGTCACCATAGGCAATATCGAAAAATACATTACCGATACCGCCTTTGCCATGGGTTGGAAACCGGATATGAAGCACGTGGTATGGAGTGATAAAAAGGTCGCCATTATCGGTGCTGGGCCGGCGGGACTCGGCTGTGCCGATGTGCTGGTGCGCAATGGAGTTAAACCCGTGGTGTTTGACCGTCACCCGGAAATTGGCGGTCTGCTGACCTTTGGTATTCCTTCGTTTAAGTTGGAAAAAGAAGTGATGCAACGACGTCGGGAAATCTTTACCGAGATGGGTGTCGAGTTTCGTCTGAACACAGAGGTGGGCAAGGATATCGAGCTGCAACAGATCATCGATCAGTATGATGCGGTCTTCCTCGGCGTCGGTACCTATCAAAGTATGCGTGCCAACCTTGAAAACGAGGATGCCGAAGGCGTGCACGACGCCCTGCCATTTTTAATTGGCAATACCAACCGAGTGATGGGCTATGAAGAGGGCGATGCTCCCTATCTTGATATGCAGGGTAAGCGGGTAGTGGTACTCGGTGGTGGTGATACCGCCATGGACTGTGTACGTACCTCGGTGCGTCAACAGGCGCAGCAGGTGATCTGTGCCTATCGCCGTGACGAAGAGAATATGCCCGGCTCTAAACGCGAGGTAAAAAATGCCAAGGAAGAAGGCGTCGAGTTTATGTTTAATGTTCAGCCTAAGGGCATAGTGGTGGACGAGCAAGGTCGGGTGAGCGGCGTTCGCATGGTGCATACCCAATTGGGCGAGCCCGATGAAAATGGCCGTCATCGCGCCGAAGAAGTTCCCGACTCAGAGCATACAGTTGCCGCCGATGCGGTGTTGATGGCCTTTGGCTTTAAGCCCCATAAGATGGAATGGCTGGAGCCCTTTGGTGTGGAAATAAATCACTGGGGTGGCATTAATGCCCCAGAGCAGGGCGCCTTTACGCATCAGACCACTAACCCGAAAATTTTTGCCGGGGGTGATGTGGTACGGGGCTCGGATCTGGTGGTTACCGCCATCTTTGAAGGCCGTAATGCCGCAGAAGGCATTATGGATTACCTGGAAGTTTAATTTTGGATAAACCTTGGAAGCAGCAAAGCGGGCATTAGCCCGCTTTTTTTATGCGCTGTTTTTACTCATTGATAATGTTAAGCGTGAGCTGCAATCAGCTCCCTGGCATTGGCCAAGGTGGTTTTACTGATATTGTCACCGGCCAGCAGGCGGGCGATTTCATCAACGCGGCCTTGCTTATTAAGCGCCAGCATTTGTGTAAAGGTTTCATCATTGGCCACCTGTTTGCCCACGAAGAACTGGTTCATGGCGCTGGAGGCCACTTGGGGCAGGTGGGTCACACATATAACCTGAGTAGATTGGCCAAGGCGACGCAGCAACTTACCTACCGCTGCTGCGGTTGGCCCGGAGATACCTACATCCACTTCATCGAAAATAAGCGTTGGCGTGGTCACGCGCTGGGCGATGATCACCTGGATTGCCAAACTGATCCGCGAGAGCTCACCGCCGGAGGCAACCTTAGACAGCGCCTGCATGGGTTGACCCGGGTTGGTGCTTACCAAAAATTCGATGCGGTCTAAACCAAGGCGGCTGGGTGTGCGCGCTGAGTCAAAATCGAGAGCAATGGCAAAGCGGCCATTTTCCATCGACAACTCATGCATACTGGCGCCGATCAGTTCGCTTAATTCTTGCGCCGCCTCTTTACGGCTGGCGGATAATAGCTCGCAGCACTGCTGATATTCATTAAGAGCTTCGGCTATCTCATCATCGAGCTGAGCCAGGCGTTGATCGTCAACACAGATTGCTTCAAGATCCGTCTTAATTTGCAGGTGATGTGCCACCAGAGCCTTAGGTTCAACCATATGCTTGCGCGCCAAGGTGATGGCGGTGCCCAGGCGTTCATCGAGCTGGGTTAAGCGCTCTGGATCCAACTCAGCGCTATCGCAATAACCGCGCAGCTCGCGGCTTGCTTCTTCTACCTGCACACAGGCGTCGTTAAGCATGGCGGCGATGCCTTCTAAGCTTGGATCTATGGCGGCCAGCTCGCTAATGGCAATGGCGCTGTGCTGTAGAGCACCGTTAATGGTTTGCTCATCGCCTTCGTACAAGGCATAAAGTTGCTGCTGTGAGCCTTCAAGCAAGTGCTGGGCATGGCTAAGACGATTATGCTCCACCTCGATTTGCTCATATTCGCCGTCCTCCAGAGCAAATTCGTCGAGCTCGGCGACCTGATATTCAAGCAGTTGCTTTTGCGCCTGTTGTTGGGCGTGCTTGGCCTCTAACTCGCGCAGCTCCAGCTGTAACTTTTGGTATCGGCTAAAGCTTTTCGCCGTATTTTCAAGTAAGGATTTATGGCCGGCATAGCCATCGAGTAATTGCAGCTGATGGTCGTTTTTCAGCAACAACTGGTGCGCATGCTGACCATGGATGGATAATAAGTGCTGGCCCAATTCCTTTAACTGGGCGGCGGTAACACTGATGCCGTTGATATAGCTTTTGCTGCGGCCATTTTTCGCAACTACGCGTCGCAGTAGGCATTCTTGCTCATCTGCCTCCAGCATATGCTCTTGCAAAAACTGTTGAGCCTTGGGCAGGCGACTAATATCGAAACGGGCGCTAATGTCTGCCTGTTTGGCGCCGGGGCGCACGGCGGCAGCGTCGGCACGCTCACCTAAGCACAGAGAGAGGGCATCGATGGCAATCGATTTACCTGCACCGGTTTCCCCTGTGATTGCGGTCATACCGGCATGCCATTGGGTTTCAAGCTCGCTAACAATAGCAAAATTAGAAATAGTTAATCCCGAAAGCATACTGTTTATCCATCCAGTTATATACTAACTGTTAATCTATACAGTAGTCCGTTTTTTTGCAAATTAAATTTTAAACAATTTGCGCTTGCTCTGGCTCGGTGTATTTGTTGGCAGGCACTCTAGAAGGTATCTTGTACTCGATACCTGGCTTAGGGAACGCTCTAAGCCATTTATCTTCTTGCCAGCGTCAATTAACTTGCTTTGAAAGCCGTGTAATTCCCGGTCGCTGATGTATTCCAAAGTAACTCTAATACAGGCGCGAGCCCCAATTTAGTTTTTGGCGCAGCACGTTATAGTAGGAGTAATCCGTGGGGTGAATTAAGCGCAGCGGCCTTTCTGCTTTTTTGATCACCACTTCATCGCCGGGCAGGGTGGCTAGCACCACATGGCTGTCGCAACTGACCTGCAGGCTGTCGGTATTATCCAAGCTCAGTTTAAGACGAATAACGCTCTCACCATCGACCACCAAGGGTCGGCTCGATAGGGTATGAGGGAACATGGGCACTAGGGCCATGGCATTAAGACCCGGAGTAAGAATAGGGCCGCCGCCAGACAATGAATAGGCGGTGGAGCCGGTCGGCGTTGACACTATCAGGCCATCGGACTTTTGCGAAAACACAAAATCATCGTTAATAAAGCATTCGAATTCGATCATGTGTGCCACCTTGTCGGCGTGCAGCACAGCTTCATTCATCGCCGAGTTGGCACTTTTGAGCTCGGCATGACGAAATACTTCCACTTCCAGTAAGAAGCGTTTTTCTTCTATGTAATGGCCGCTGAGCACCTGCTCCAAGGCAGGCTCAAAGCCGTCCGGGTTAAGGTCGGTTAAAAACCCCAGGTTGCCACGGTTTACGCCGATCACGCCAACATTAAAGCGGGCCAGTACGCGCGCGGCGCCAAGCATATTGCCGTCACCGCCGACCACTATGGCCAAGTCCGCTTGCTCACCCAGCTCGACCAAATCGACCAGATTGGCATCTTCGGGATTCGCCAATTGCCCGCCATAATGACGCTCCACCAAGACCCGGTAACCTAAAGCTTGCAAAAAGGCATAGAGGCGTTGTAATGTCAGCGCCGCGCCTTCATGATGTGCTTTACCAATTAAGCCAATAGTTTTAAAAGAAGCGCTCATATCTGTGCCATAAATGAAGTAACTCTTTATAGAGTAACGCAAAAGTGGTGGGGTTGAAACTGAGGCAAAGAGCCTAAATTATAACAATATGAAATTATCTCCACGTGATGAGCAGATATTCTCTGCGGTAATGAGTTTATACTGCGACGGTCAGGGTCTGCCGGTTGCCTCTTCTCGTATTGCCAAGCAAAAGGGAATGGCGGTTTGCAGCGCCACCGTACGCAACGCCATGGCACGCCTCGAAAAACTGGGCTTACTCTATTCGCCCCATACCTCGGCCGGACGTATTCCTACCCAGCAAGGCTTTGATTTTTGGTTCGATTCCTATTTTCATCTAGATCAGCTAGGTCAATATTGGCAGCCGCCACAGGAAAAACTGGTTGAATTTGCCCACCATCTGGCACGGCGCTACAAGGTTTGTTGCTGTGTTGGTCTGCCTCAGGTCACCACTCAGTGGGTGTTCCGAGTAGAAGTGCTGGATTTTGACCGTACCCATTGGCTGGTGCTGCTGTTGGACCGCCAAGGTCAGGGCCACAATATTCTTATTACCAAGCCCCTTGAGGCCAATGATGATATTCGCTATCAGTTTGCGACCTGGTTGAATTCGGTTTTTGCGCAGCAAAACCTGCTTGAAGGACTGCACCGAATGAAGGCCATGAGCCGCACCGCGCCCCATTATTGTCATGGCTCCTTGGCGCAGTGGACGCGCGAGTTAGGAAATAAACTTGGCAGCGACAACAGTATAGTGGTCGGCGAAAATAACCTTTATGCCTACACAAATAGCGAGCAGGAACTCAACATAGGTGCGCGCTTCTTACATGGCATAGAAGATAAGCTGGCGTTTCGCAACGGTGTGTCCGTGTTGTTTGGCGATCAGTTGCCCTTACCGGGTTTTGAACCCTTCTTAGTTTTTAGCCTGGCTTACTTTGCCAACCAGGAATATCAAAGTCGATTTTGCGTGATCTTGCCCAAGTCGGCGCCGATTGAGGCGATCATTCAAGAATTTGCGCAAATCGAGCACCTTGACTCTTGAATCCGCTAAATACATCCCCATAATGAATCGCAGTTACGCAGTTTTTGGAGAATATAAAGATGTCTGAGCAACCACAGGCTAACGAACACGAACAGGAAAACCTTGAGGCTCAAGAAGAGCAAGAACAAGAGCAGGGCTCACAAGAGCAAAGCATTGAAGCTGAGTTAGCGGCTCTTTATGCGGAATTAGAAGCTGCAAAGCAAACCGTTGAAGAGCAAAAAGACAGCGTGATTCGCGCCGCCGCCGAAGTTGAAAACATTCGTCGTCGTGCTGCACAAGATGTTGAAAAAGCACATAAGTTTGCGCTAGAGAAGTTTGCCAACGAACTGCTTCCGGTGATCGATAACCTAGAGCGTGCCATCGAGTTTGCTGACAAAGAAAATGAAGCCTTGCTTCCTATGCTTGAAGGCATCGAAATGACGGCCAAAAGCTTTGTTGAAGCCGTTGCCAAGTTCAATGTCGAAGTGGTTAACCCTCAGGGTGAGGCGTTTAACCCGGAACTTCATCAAGCCATGGCAATGCAACCGAGTGAAGATGTCGCACCTAATACCGTTATAGCGGTTATGCAAAAGGGTTACACCCTGAACGGTCGTTTGTTACGCCCGGCCATGGTTATGGTATCGAAAGCGCCTTAAGTTTTTGATTAATAGAAAAATGCCCACTTTTTAGTGGGCATTTTTTTTGCGTTGCCAAAGCTGAGTCACGGCGATTAGGATAATAGCCACAAACATCATGCTGGAGAAGGGCACCGCATTAACCGGGTGGATCAGCGCTAAAAAGGGTCCCACTAAAGCACCGCTGCCAAAGCGCAGTGTACCTATGACAGCCGTAGCCGTCCCCGAGTTACGTTCAAACTCCATTAGAATAAGGGCATCGGCATTTGAGGCGATAATGCCTAAACTCATCATTAGCGGCGCTATGCTCCACACTATGTAGTACAGCGACTGCTCCATCAGGCTAAAGGCCAACAAGGCGCTGCCGCTGATAAGGGCCAGAGCCAGACCAAAATACAGCATCTTGCGCGAGCCGACCTTAGGCACCACTCGGGTATTAATAAAGTTACCCAGCATCAAGGCAATAACATTAAACGCAAACAGCACGCCAAAAAGTTGCTCCGAAACTTTAAAATAACCCAGGTAGATAAAGGGTACCGAGGTTAAAAAGCAGAAAAATGCAAAGGAGGCCAACATGGAGCTAAGTATATCGGCGCGAGCTTTGGGCTCACTGAGGACCACAGCATAGCTGGCAAAAAACAGCTTCAGACCACGGTGCTCACTGCGATAAATGGGTATATCTATCAGGTGCATCTGCACCCAGACAAGACATGAGAAGGCATAGCCGCCGAGTACCAGAAATATCACCTGCCACTGTGCCAGGGTTAGAATTGCCGAGCCTATGCTGGGCGCCGCCAGGGGCGCAACCATCATGATCATCGACACATAGCTCATGCCCTTGGCGGTATTTTGCTGATAAATATGGCGGATAATGCCGGGCACCACCACGGTCGCGGCGGCGCCGGTAAAGGCCTGCACACTGCGCAGTAACCAGAATAGATAGATGTCTTCGCAAAAGGCCAAAGCCACCGAACTGAGCCCAAACAAGGCGAGGCCGATACGCGCCAAACGGCGACGACCCATTTGATCGGCAATGGGACCAAAAAACAGCATGCCCAAGGCATAGCCAGCAAGGTATACGCTCAGGGAAATTTGCACCTGAGGCATGGTAGCGCCAAGATCCTTGGCGATTTGCACCATGGCCGGCAAATACATATCCACGGCCAGCGGCGTAATAGCCACAATACTGGCCAACAAAGGCAATAGCACACGCCGACTGGGCGTTCTTGTGTCGGTTAAGGACATAGATACAATATCTTCTAAGTTGGTGAAGGAGAGACTAGGGGAAAGTGCGCAGGCAGCGTACAGTGCCTAGTTTGTTCACTATAGCACCAAGGTTTCGGCCAGAATAGGGGAACCTTATTAACATTATGTTAATTAGACACTTTATTCGACGCTAGGCGTTGCCTTTGTGGTTTGCTATGCTTGGCGCAAGAGAAAAATGGGAAGCATTAATAATGAAAAAACTAATCTTAGCCCTTAGTGTGGCGGCCGTTATCGCCGGTTGTAAAACCTCACCGACCGGACGCACTCAGGTGACCTTGTATTCCGATGCGCAAATGAGCCAGTTAGGCGGCGCCAGCTTTGAGCAGATGAAAAAAGAACAAAAGGTTAACACCGACTCGCGCACCAATGCCTATGTACAATGTGTGGCCGATGCGGTGATCCAGGTGTTACCGACAAAGTATGCGCAGCAAAAGTGGGAAGTGGTGGTATTCGAGGAAGACTCGGCCAATGCCTTCGCCCTGCCAGGCGGCCATATAGGTGTGCACACCGGCTTACTTAAGGTAGCGCAGAACCAGGATCAACTAGCCACCGTGATTGGCCATGAAGTGGGCCATGTGATCGCCGAGCACTCCAATGAGCGTGCTTCACAAAGCCAAATGCTGCAAACCGGTATGCAAATTGGCGCCGTGGCAATGGATATGGGCGAGATAGGTTATCGCAATGAAATCATGGCGGCGCTTGGTTTAGGTGCTCAGTATGGCGTGGTATTGCCATTTAGCCGCACCCATGAAAGCGAAGCGGATGAAGTGGGTCTGGAGCTGATGGCCAAGGCTGGTTTTGAACCACAGCAATCTGTTGCCCTGTGGCAAAATATGGCGCAAAGCGGTGGCGCGACTCCTCCTGAGTTCTTATCGACGCACCCGGCGCCAACTAGCCGTATTAACGAATTGCAAAAGCGCATGCAAGGTGCCAACGCCTTGTATCAGCAGGCTAGAAGTCAGGGTAAGCGTCCTCAGTGTCGTTAATTCTGGGTTTGTAGCATGCCTAAGCTAGCCCTGTGCTTGGCCTTGCTGCTGGCTGCGGCCTTGACCTTAGACAGCCTGATCTCGGCGCCTGTCTTTGCCATTCAGTGGCGCAGCCCCGAGTTTATGGCGGGCATAGCGCCGACCTTTAACCTGGTTAAATTACTGGGTATGGCGGTGCTTACGGCCTACTTATGGTGGGGCGTACCACGGCGGCAGTATTCCCCCGGCATCACCATTGCGCTGCAATGTGTGGTGCTCATCTGTGCGGTACATACGGTGGTGTTACTGATCGGCAGACAAAGCCTGGTGAGCGACGCTGAGCACTATACCTCTGAGGGTCCCTATACGGTGCACACCATAGAATCTCAGGATGCACGTACCAGCCGACAGGTGATCTATTGGCGTTGCCAGCGCTCGCTTGGTTTTTACTCCCTTGAGGAACTACAACAGCTTCCCTATCACCCAGGTGCCTATATAGAAGAGCAAGATGGCAAGTGGTATTACATAGGTGAAAAGCGTTATGAATTGGCGGCAGGGCAGTGTGACTAGCAAGCTAATCAGCAATTAAAAAAGGTGAGCAAGTGCTCACCTTTTTTAATTGCGAGGTAGTTATTAGGCGCGGCTAATAAACTTGCTCTCAGCGGTGTTGATTTTAATTTTATCGCCGCTTGAGATGTGCTCTGGCACCTGAACCACAAGACCTGTGGTCAAGGTAGCCGGCTTAGTACGCGCACTGGCAGAGGCACCTTTGATTGACGGAGAGGTGTCTTCAATTACCAATTCAACGCTGGTCGGCAAGTCCACAGAGACCGGGCGGCCTTCTACTAGCACTACCTGCACACCCTTGGTCGACTCGTCGATAAACAACAACTGCTCGGCAATGCTGTTTTTGTTCAGGTGGTACGGCGTGTAATCTTCATCATCCATAAAGATGTACTCGTCGCCATCAACGTACGAGAACATAGCTGCGCGGCGCTGTAGATCGGCAAAGTTCAGCATGTCTTCGGCTTTGAAGGTCTCATCAACCTTGCCGCCATCAACCACGTCATACATGCGCATACGGTACAGGCTACCACCGGCGCGGCCCTGAGGCACAGAGCGCTCGATATCACGGACGATCATAACGCGACCATTGTATTCAATGGCGGCGTGTTTTTTAATTTCGCTAGCCTTAGGCATAGTCTTACTTCCTAATTTAATTGACCGGGTTAAGTTACCCGATTAAAAGGTCCAAGCCAAGTGGATTTGCGGCACAGATTCAGTGGTGTTGGTGCCCAATTTGTTATGCCAGTACTGCCACTCAACACCCAGCATCAGGGTTTGCTCCGGCATTTGCAGGGCGTGACCCAGATCCCATTGCACTATCGGCTGAGCTAAAAGCCAGCTCTTCACCTTGTCGCCAAACTCGTTGTCGCGCTCATCGATATATTCAACATGGCCGGTAAAGTAAAACTTTTGCTCGCCTATGTTAAAAGGTGCGCCCCAGGCCAGGTCCAACATCCAGCTGTCGCTTTCAGTCGGTGCACCGCCTGAGCCGACGCCATCGCTGTCATCGATATGGGCGGTTACCAGGGTTGAGAAGAAATCAAAACCTTCTACTTGCCAGTCTAGCTTCACACCGGGCAGATACTTCATCACATTGGCATCGCCGGCGGCGTTAAAGCCCATCACAAAGCCCACATCTTTTAGCGGACCTAGCTCAATTTGGTTACCGCTGATCTTGCTGTAGCTGAAGTTGGAGTACCACTCGCCGTAGAAATCGCTGTCCTGATAACCATCTTCTAGGTCGTCATTGATGATATCGATAAAGAAGAAGTTATCGCCCAGGCTGTAACCCGAAGCGTGTTGCAAAGAGACGATACTGGTGCCCGCTTCTTTTTTAGTGAAGGGGTTTTTAAAGTCGCCATAGTTTACATGTAACTGAGTTTGGCTCCAGGTTGCGGCTTGTGCATTGCTTACACTGGCAAACAAGGACAGCGCCACCGCGCCGTATAACAAGGGTGTGGTAATTTTCATAACTACAAGGTGATTAATAAATAAAAGAAATGTCGGCGGCTATTGTAAC
Source organism: Pseudoalteromonas sp. T1lg76 (assembly GCF_002964725.1). Classification (NCBI taxonomy): domain Bacteria; kingdom Pseudomonadati; phylum Pseudomonadota; class Gammaproteobacteria; order Alteromonadales; family Pseudoalteromonadaceae; genus Pseudoalteromonas; species Pseudoalteromonas sp. T1lg76. Next base: position 38,123 of record NZ_PQCE01000003.1, on the reverse strand, counting down.
AGATGGCGGCATTAGGCCGCCACTGTAAGCAGGAGGGCAGGATGCTAGGTTATACCTTATGGCGGCGTAAGATGATGATCAGTACCGCAGTGATAGCCAAGATAAAGCAATAGAAGGCCGAGGTAGATACCTGCCAAGGGCTAATGCCAAAGGTCGCGCCGAGAAGCAGAGCCTGAGCGCCATAGGGCAGTGTCCCTTGCAGCACGCAGGCAAAGATATCGAGCAAGCTGGCAGAGCGCTTTGCGGAAATCTCGCCGTCCTGGGCCAGCTTTTTAGCTATTGGACCGGCAACGATAATAGACACGGTATTATTGGCAATACACAGGTTCGATGTCATTACCAGCACGGCGATACCCAGCTGATCCGCCACCTGGCGATTAAACCTGGCCACGAGCTTGGTTACCGCCTGGATTTTTCGTGCTAGGTAATCAAGGCCGCCGCCACGACGAATAAACTCAGACAAACCGCCAATAAACATCGACAGCAAGAAGATCTCCTGCATATTGCTAAAGCCCTTATAGATGTCTTTAACAAAGGCGCCACCTTCATAACCTGAGGTAAAACCCATCAGTGCCGCGAAAATAATGCCGCTAAAGAGCACCACAAAAACGTTTAAGCCCATAACCGCCAGTACAAGAATAAAGACGTAGGGCAACACCAGAAGCCAGTCAAAATCACCCACCTCTACAGGTTGAGGCTCAGGGGTCAGGTAAACCAATAGCGCTATGGTTAGCACGGCCGCAGGCAGGGCGATTTTCAGGTTCTCGCGAAACTTATCTTTCATTTCACAGCCTTGGGTGCGGGTGGCCGCGATTGTGGTGTCGGAAATAATAGATAAGTTGTCGCCAAACATGGCGCCAGACACTATGGTACCGGCCATCAGTGCTGGGTCTATGCCGGTTTTCAGTGATACCGCCAAGGCAATAGGGCCAATGGCGCCGATTGTGCCCATGGACGTGCCCATGGCGGTGGAAACCACGGCCGAAATCAAGAACAAGCCGGGCAACAGCATGCTTGGCGGAATAAAGGATAAACCGGCATTGACTATGGCATCCACACCACCGGTCGCACCGGCCACCGCCGAGAAGGCACCTGCGAGCAAATAAATAAGACACATGGTGATGATGTTGCTGTGTCCGGCACCGCGAATAAAGGTTTCTACCGATTCGTTGATGCGCTGCTTAGCGAGTACAAAGGCCAGTACTATGGCAGGCAAAATGGCCACAGGAGCCGGTAATTGATAGAAAGCGTAATCAACGCCTTGCGATTGTAAATACAGACCCGTGCCTAAAAATATAGCGACAAAGACCAGTAGGGGGACGAGTGAAAGTTTTGCCACAGTGGCATTGTAGTTAGGCTGCATGTATACCTCAATTTCGATCACCAACAGCCAAAACCTTCTTTTAGCTGCATTTATTTTGCAAAACAAGCTAAGCCCTGTTGTGCATGCGCCCGCAAGCCAAAGACCAAATCGGCGCCAAGTGGAGAAGTTTAAACGTGTGGATGGCTAAAGTCTATGGTGATCACGTTTTTGTTATTGTTTTTCATTTTTGTAGCACAAAAAAACAACGATATCTAATTTGTGTCACTCACATAGGTAATACCTAAAGCTAAGCCCTCAAGCAAAGCCCATATTTGTCTGATGCCTTTGCTTAAGGATGCTTTTAGTTTGCACGGTGCTTGTGCCTAGCACCTAACACCCATCTGCGTTAGCATACGGGTAGTCAAAATGAATCATATTATGGGGATTAGAATGAGTGTAGGTTTAGGCATTTTGGGCGCCAATGGGCGCATGGGGCAGGCACTGTTGGAAGCGGGTAACGAGGATACACAAGCCTGTATTAGCGGCGCCTTTGTACGTGAGCAGTCGCCATTAAATGGCCTGGCGGTAGAAACCCTGGTCAAAGGACTTAAAGAGAGCGCGCAGACCCTTACCTTTACCCCTCTTACGCCCGGCGACAAGCTGGATGTGTTGATCGATTTTACCCTGCCCGAAGGCATGCTGGTTCACCTAGACTTTGCCGTTGCCAACAAGATCCCTATGGTTATCGGCACCACGGGCCTGAATGATGCGCAAATGCAGCGCTTGCATGAGGCCGCCAAACATATCCCCATCGTCTTTGCCCGCAACTTCAGTGTTGGCGTTAATCTGCTTTTGGATTTGGTGCAAACGGCGGCGACAAAATTCGGTGACGACGCGGACATCGAAATATTTGAAGCCCATCACCGTCATAAAATCGATGCGCCTTCGGGCACCGCCCTGGCCATTGGCGAAGCCATTGCCGAAGCCAAAGGCTGGGACCATGATCAAGTGGCCGTTTATGACCGCTCACAAAGTGAACAGGCTAAATCACAAAAGGAAATTGGCTATTCGGTGCTCAGAGCGGGCGATATAGTTGGCGAACATACGGCTTATTTCGCATTAATGGGGGAAAGGCTTGAATTAACACATAAAGCTAGCTCAAGAATGACCTTCGCCCGTGGCGCTGTGCGGGCTGCAAAGTGGGTGCAAAATAAACACCCTGGCTTTTATTCCATGCGCGAAGTGCTGGAACTGGGTAAGTAAACGTGCTTTTTTGGGTGTTTCGGTGTTTTTTTGTGTTAAAGGTGTCGTTTTCTATATTTATTGATATTTAATTAGATCTTTTTGCTACTCTCGTGTAGAATATCGCCAATTTGCCAAAATTTCATAATGCGCCTAGTTAAGCGCTTTAAACGGGTTGTAAATCAGTCGCATTTTTTACTCCCGTTTTTTACTGTTAGGAGGTTAACTTGACTAAATCCGCTCTGTTAGTCCTAGAAGACGGCACAGTGTTTCGCGGTACTGCGATCGGCGCTGACGGCATGTCAGTCGGTGAAGTAGTATTCAATACGTCTATGACTGGGTATCAGGAAATTCTGACCGACCCGTCTTACGCGGAACAAATCGTAACTTTGACTTACCCGCATATCGGTAACACGGGTACTAACAGCGAAGACGAAGAAGCGAACAAGATCTGGGCCAAGGGCCTGGTTATTCGCGATTTGCCACTGCTAGCGAGTAATTTCCGTAATGAACAATCACTCAGTGATTACCTAAAAGAGCGCAACATTTTAGGTATTGCCGATATCGACACCCGTAAGCTTACTCGTATCCTACGTGATAAGGGCGCGCAAAACGGCTGCATCATCGCCGGTGATGAGGTTGATGAAAGCAAGGCGCTAGAAGCCGCTAAAGCCTTCCCAGGCTTAAAAGGCATGGATTTAGCTAAAGTAGTATGTACCGAGTCAACATATCAATGGTCTGAGACAAGCTGGACTCTGGGTGAAGGTTTTAAAACGCTTGCTCCAGAAGACGAGAAATTCCACGTTGTTGCCTATGACTTCGGTGTTAAGCGCAATATCCTGCGCATGTTGGTAGACCGTGGCTGTAAGCTGACTGTAGTTCCGGCGCAAACCAGCGCTGAAGAAGTACTGGCACTAAACCCAGACGGCATCTTCCTGTCAAATGGCCCTGGCGACCCTGAGCCATGTACTTACGCTATTGAAGCGATCAAAACCTTCCTAGAAAAAGATATTCCTATTTTCGGCATCTGCCTTGGTCACCAGCTATTGGCGTTGGCCTCAGGCGCGAAAACAGTAAAAATGAAGTTCGGCCACCACGGTGGTAACCACCCGGTTAAAGACCTAGACCGTGATGTTGTGATGATCACCGCGCAGAACCACGGCTTTGCTGCGGATGAGGCAAGCTTGCCTGATAACCTTCGTGCAACGCATAAATCATTGTTTGACGGTACCTTGCAGGGTATTCACCGCACCGACAAGCCAGCATTTAGCTTCCAGGGTCACCCTGAAGCCAGCCCAGGCCCACACGATGCAGCCCCTTTGTTCGACCACTTTATCGAACTGATGCAAGCGCAATCTAACTAATTTGAGACCGGAGTAATAATGCCAAAACGTAATGATATTCAAAGCATTCTTATCTTAGGCGCGGGCCCGATCGTGATCGGCCAGGCCTGTGAGTTTGACTACTCAGGTGCTCAAGCCTGTAAAGCGCTAAAAGAAGAAGGTTACCGTGTAATCCTGGTTAACTCGAACCCAGCGACCATTATGACCGACCCGGAAATGGCTGATGCGACCTATATTGAGCCGATTCACTGGGAAGTGGTAGAAAAAATCATCGAAAAAGAAAAGCCGGATGCGGTACTGCCTACCATGGGTGGTCAAACTGCATTGAACTGTGCCCTTGACCTAGACAAGCACGGTGTACTGGCTAAGCACGGTGTTGAGCTAATCGGTGCAACTGCTGATGCCATCGACAAAGCGGAAAACCGTGAGCGTTTCGACGTAGCGATGAAAAACATCGGCCTTGAGTGCCCGCGTGCAGAAATCGCTCACTCAATGGAAGAAGCGCTGGATACACTAACGCGTATCGGTTTCCCTTGTATTATTCGTCCTTCTTTCACCATGGGTGGTACCGGTGGTGGTGTTGCTTACAACATGGAAGAGTTCGAAGAGATCTGTACCCGTGGTCTTGACCTGTCACCAACGAGCGAGCTTTTAATCGATGAAAGCCTGCTCGGTTGGAAAGAGTACGAGATGGAAGTTGTTCGCGACAAAAACGACAACTGTATCATCGTCTGTTCAATCGAAAACTTCGACCCTATGGGTGTACACACAGGTGACTCAATCACGGTAGCGCCAGCGCAAACCTTGACCGACAAAGAATACCAAATCATGCGTAATGCCTCTATGGCGGTACTGCGTGAAATCGGTGTTGAAACCGGTGGTTCAAACGTACAGTTTGGTGTGTGTCCTAACACCGGCCGTATGGTTATTATCGAGATGAACCCGCGTGTATCTCGTTCATCAGCACTTGCTTCAAAAGCAACGGGTTTCCCAATCGCGAAAATCGCAGCCAAGCTGGCTGTGGGTTACACTCTGGATGAGCTACAAAACGACATCACAGGCGGTGCAACCCCTGCGTCATTCGAGCCGTCAATCGACTATGTTGTAACTAAGATCCCTCGCTTCAACTTTGAAAAGTTTGCCGGTGCTAACGACCGTCTAACGACGCAGATGAAGTCGGTAGGTGAGGTAATGGCGATTGGCCGTAACCAACAAGAATCATTGCATAAAGCACTTCGTGGTCTTGAAGTAGGCGCGACTGGCTTCAACCCAATCTTGCCTGTAGGCGAGAAGGGCGCAATTGAAAAGATCACTCGCGAGCTTCGTGAGCCAGGCGCTGAGCGTATCTGGTACATCGCCGATGCCATGCGTCACGGCATGAGCGTTGAAGATGTATTCAACCTAACCAAGGTTGACCGTTGGTACCTGGTACAAATCGAAGACATCATCAAAGACGAGCAGCAAATCGAAGAAGTAGCTTTGCCGGTCTTACTGCTGACTTCCTACGTCGCCTGAAGCGTAAAGGTTTTGCAGATGCGCGTATCGCCGAGCTTGCCGGTGTATCTGAAGCGGAAATCCGTAAGAAGCGTCACCAGCTTGAAATCTTGCCTGTGTACAAGCGCGTAGATACCTGTGCGGCTGAATTCAGCTCAGACACAGCCTACATGTACTCAAGCTACGATGAAGAGTGTGAAGCTGCACCGTCTGACAAAGACAAAATCATGGTAATCGGTGGCGGCCCTAACCGTATCGGCCAGGGTATCGAATTCGATTACTGTTGTGTACACGCGGCCCTTGCCATGCGTGAAGACGGCTACGAAACCATCATGGTTAACTGTAACCCTGAAACCGTTTCTACCGACTACGACACATCAGACCGTTTATTCTTCGAACCAATCACTCTAGAAGACGTGCTTGAAATCGTCCGCGTTGAGAAGCCAAAAGGCGTTATCGTGCAGTACGGTGGTCAAACGCCACTTAAACTTGCCCGTGAACTAGAAGCGAACGGCGTGCCAATCATTGGTACTTCACCAGATGCCATCGACCGTGCCGAAGACCGTGAGCGCTTCCAGCAAATGGTTGAGCGTTTGAACCTGCTTCAGCCTGACAACGCAACGGTAACGTCACTTGAAGAAGCGGTAGCCAAGTCTAAAGAAATCGGCTTCCCACTGGTTGTACGTCCTTCGTACGTACTAGGTGGTCGTGCGATGGAAATCGTCTACGATGAAGACGACCTACGTCGCTACATGACAGAAGCGGTATCTGCTTCTAACGAAGCACCGGTATTGCTAGACCGCTTCCTGGACGACGCCATCGAAGTGGACGTTGATGCCATCTGTGACGGCACCGAGGTTATAATCGGCGGTATCATGGAGCACATCGAGCAAGCGGGTGTTCACTCAGGTGACTCGGCCTGTTCATTGCCAGCGCACAGCCTAAGCCAGGAAATCCAAGACGTAATGCGTGAGCAAGTACGTGCTATGGCCCTTGAGCTAGGCGTTGTGGGTCTGATGAATACTCAGTTCGCGGTTAAAGACGGTCAGGTTTACCTAATCGAAGTGAACCCGCGTGCTGCGCGTACCGTGCCGTTCGTATCAAAAGCAACCGGTGTTGCCCTTGCTAAGGTAGCGGCCCGTTGTATGGCCGGTCAGTCACTTGCTAGCCAAGGCATCACCAAAGAAATCATTCCTCCTTACTACAGCGTAAAAGAAGTGGTACTTCCTTTCGCTAAGTTCCAAGGTGTTGACCCAATTCGTGGCCCAGAAATGCGCTCTACCGGTGAGGTAATGGGTGTAGGTGATACTTTCGCCGAAGCCTTCGCTAAAGCCCAGCTAGGTGCAGGTAATGCTTTACCACGTGGTGGTCGCGCGTTACTATCGGTTCGCAATGGTGATAAAGCTCGCATCGTTGAGCTTGCTAAGACCATGATCGAATTAGGTTTTGAACTAGACGCAACCTCAGGCACCGCCCAGGCGCTTGAAAATGCAGGCATCGAAGTTCGCCGTGTAAACAAGGTATTCGAGGGTCGTCCTCATATCCTTGACCGCATTAAAAACGGTGAATACAGCTATATCGTTAATACCACAGAAGGTCGTCAAGCTATTGAAGACTCTAAGGTATTACGTCGTGGCGCCTTGATGCACAAGACCAACTACACCACAACATTGAACGCCGCGTTTGCTAACTGTACAGCAAACTCTGCGGATGACCGTGGTAGTGTCTCGTCAGTTCAAGAGTTACACCAACGAATCAACTAAGCAATAGGCCGCAGCGCTTGCGCTGCGGCTTGCTGTAAGTGGGAATATTATGCAAAAGATTCCAATGACCACACGCGGTGCCGAGTTATTGCGTGCAGAGTTAAACGAATTAAAAACTGTTACTCGGCCAAAAATCATCGCTGATATCGCCGAGGCGCGTGAACACGGCGACTTGAAAGAGAATGCCGAGTATCATGCCGCTCGCGAGCAGCAAGGTTTTTGAGAAGGACGTATTCAAGAAATTGAAGCTAAATTGTCTAATGTGCAAATCATTGACGTAACGAAAATGCCTAACAATGGTAAGGTAATTTTTGGTTCGACTGTAAGCATTGTAAACCTAGACACGGATGCTGAAGTGACTTACCGCATTGTTGGTGACGATGAAGCAGATATTAAGAACAACTTGATCTCTGTAAATTCACCCATTGCTCGTGGCCTTATCGGTAAAGAGCTGGACGACTGTGTGAACATCGAAACACCAAATGGTACGGTAGAATTTGAGATCACTGAGATTGAATATATCTAACCTTGGTTGAGGTGTTTAAAAACCCGCTTTAAAGCGGGTTTTTTTATGCCTGTAGGTCAGGCTTTGCCGTGTTGGGCGAGCGCGTTAAGAAAATAGTCCGGTGAACTATTACGCCTTGAGCCAGCGAAAGGCCGGGGACGGCAAGTCAGAGGAAATGCATAACCACCGTGCAAGTAATTCATCCGTGAAACTGGGCTCCTTTTGTGACGAAGTTACGGCGTCCCTGTCTCCACCTCCGAGCGCTGCGAAGCGGTGCTTCGGTCACTCGTCGCCCCTCTTTGGAAACTCCGCGAACCCGTGATTCGCCAATGCTTGCGAACTCAGCGTTTTGTTAAGCGCTCCGTTTAGTCATTGAGGCGATTTAACAGTACATCCCTGTACTGATAAATCTAGCTCGGCAATCCCCCTCCTCACAGAGTTCGTCGCCTTCAAGCGGCGCGAGTGAAATTATTCACTTGCTTATTTCCGCTTTCAGCCTGTCTCGTTCTCAACAGCACGCTCCACAAAAAAGCCGATTTCTCCAGCGCGAATCCAAACGGGGGATCGATACCTGTGAGTTTGGATGTGTTCGATTAGGCGCTGATACTGAATGAGAAAATAAATTACATAGCGAGCGAGATAAGGCTCGAATAAGTAACGGCTCGTTTTACTTAATTACTTCTTCATTGCTCGCGAGAAAAACACCTGCTAACTTATTACTATCATTAAATAAAAAGTCTATTGGTGAGAAAATATGGGGTTGTGGATAACTTCCTTAACTGGGAATTCGCACTAATACGCTGTTAACTGTATAGGCAATCATGGATGTTTGACTCAATTCGTAAGAAGATTGAAAAGCAAAACAAAGACAATAACCCCAAGAATATGTCTTTTGATTTCAAGCTCATGTTTGTATATCACATTGCAATGATGATTTTGTTTGGTACTCGCATAATTGATAACGCCGCCGCTCAAGCTTTATTTGCATTGGCGTTGTTTGTGGTTTTGATATTAATTTCAGCTGTGCATAAATTTCGAGCCCAATGGCAATGGCCTGGTATTGGCTTGCTTGGCCTTCCGTCAGCTATACTAGGCGTTGCCTTTGTATACGCATTTCTTGCTTTTGCGGCGTACACAATTAATCCTGATTTCTCTTTTCCAGATCTCCAAAATATTAACTATATTGATTTTATTGAAGAGTCGTGGTCTGTAATTATTGCCACCGCATCGGTTCCTGCAATTACACCATGGTATCTTGCTGGTATTGGCATTGGGATTTTTAATTTACTATCAAGCTTAAAAATAGCTACTACTAAGAAATCAGAGTTTGTAGCTCAGTGCAAAAACAGTTAACAAGCGGCTGCACCGGGCAAATTTCCGCTGTCACCTTTTGTGCAAAAATCCCACAAAAGCCGCCAGCAAAATTTGCTCGGTGAGCCCGGCGTTAGTAGTAAAAGGATGTCATGACTAAACCTATTAAAATTTGGCTAGCTATAGTTCTACTGCCAATACCTCTTTATCTCTCCATGTTCGTACTCGGGTTAATTGGCTTAGCTGGTTATTGGGGCTATTACATTCCTTTTTGGTCTTTGGGTGAACCATTTTTTAAGTATTCATCAGATACTGGTTGGTATTATCCAACGCTTTATGGCCATATCCTTGCTGCTGTAGCATATTCCATTGTATTTTGGTGTGGTTACTATCTGTTAAAAAAGGTTTGGCGCAAGTAAATTTACTACTAACAAGTTACTCAAAAGGACGCAAAACGCTTGGCTTGTGCTCCTTCGTCGCCAATTATAGCCAAGCATTTATGCGCCCATTAGTAAGGCGTTGTTCTGGCACTAGAACCAATTGAAAATTTAATAAATCATAGGGAATAAAAAAGCCTTACTTAAGTAAGGCTTTTATGGTTGGGATAAATACCAAGTACTTAACTTGGTTGTTTTAGTTCTGGCGTTGGTTCTACCTTAGGGGCTCTGCCAAAGAGCTTACGCAGGCCGCGTTTACAGTCTTCCAGGGCCACATATTGGCAAGGGATCAGCACCAGGGTGATCACTGTGGCGAACAGCACACCGAAGGCTAATGATACCGCCATGGGGATGACGATTTGCGCCTGTAAGCTGGTTTCCATAATGATGGGCACCAGACCAATAAAGGTGGTAATGGAGGTCAGTAGGATGGCCCTAAAGCGTTTACAACCGGCTTCTACCACCGCCTGTTTAATGGCAATGCCCCGGGCGCGTGCCTTGTTCACATAGTCAACCATCACCAGTGAGTCGTTCACCACCACCCCGGCCACGGCGATAATACCGAAGAAGGACAGGCTGCTCATGGTCATACCCAAGATCACGTGTCCGTAGACGGCACCGACCACACCAAAGGGGATCACCGACATGATCAGCAGCGGTTGTGAGTAGGAGCGCAAAGGAATGGCCAACAGCGCGAAGATGATAAGAAGCGAAAGCACTAAGTCACGGCGCTGCTCGGCGACGCTATCCATCTCTTCTTGCACTCGACCGGCGACATTACTCTGTACGCCAGGGTAGTTTTTCAATAATGCTGGAAGGTATTCATCGCGCACTTGTTTAGCGATTTCAAACGGCTGTGCCTGATTGGTGTCTACGGCTGCCCACACATTAACCGTGCGCTTAGCGTTTTCCCGACGAATACGGTTTACCCCGTCAACCAGGTTTACGCTGGCTATTTCAGCTAAAGGTACTTCCGCTCCGGCTGGAGTAATAATGCGCACATCATTGATTTCGCTGATAGAGTTACGCTCTTCAATGGGGTAGCGGATCATTACTTTGAGCTCTTCGCCATCGCGCAGGATACGCTGTGCCTCTAGGCCATAGAAGCTGAAGTTCACCTGCGAGGCAACATCGGCCAAGGTCAAGCCCAGGCTATAGGCAATGGGTTTAAGTTCAAGTTGTACTTCATCGGTTGCGCTTTGCATTGAATCATTGATATCGCCTACGCCCTTGATGGTCGACAGCTTCACTTTCAATTTACCGGCAACTTCTTTCAACTCAGCGGCATCATTGCCCTCGAGACGGAAGCTGATATCACCATCATCACGGCCACCACCGCCATTCATAACGCTGTCGTTAATGGTCATTGACTTCATTCCCGGCAGCGGCGGCATATTATCACGCCACAGTGCACTTAACGCGAAGGTGTCGATAGGGCGCAGGTGCGGCTCTACCAAGACCATCATTAAGCGGGCGTTGGTGCGCCCTTGCATATTCAGGGAGATATCCTTAACCATGGGCATGCCATATTGCTGCTCTATAACCCGCTCGACATCCATCACCACACGTTCAATCTTTTTGGCCGTATCCAGGGTTGCTGTTTCCGATGACGCCAAATTCATCTCAATGTTAATACTTGGGAAATCATGAGGAATTTTCGGGTTGGCGATAAACTTAATCAGGCCACCGGCAAACAAGCCAGCACTGACTATAAGGATGCCAAAGAAGCCAACAATCACGGTATAGCGATAATGAATACAGCGCTGTACTGCAGGGCGGTATATGCGCTCGATAACATATTGCAAGCCACTGTCTACCTTATTACGTAAGCGGTGTAATGGGTTACGCGGGTTAACAGGGCGGTTCTTCATGGCTGCCAGGTGCGCAGGAAGAATGAGCTTAGACTCGACCAGTGAGAATAATAGGCAGAGAATAATCACCCCGCCTATGGCTTTAGAAAACGCCGCTCCCGGGCCGCTGGCCAAGGTTTGTGGTAAGAAGGCAGCGATAGTGGTCAGTACCCCGAAGGTCGCGGGGATGGCCACGCGTTTTACGCCACGCACCACGTTATCCAAGCTATGACCATGCTTTTCGATTTCGGCGTGAGCCGACTCACCCACCACTATGGCATCATCCACCACTATCCCTAGTACGAGAATAAAGGCAAACAGGGAAGCCAGGTTAATGGTGACATCTAAAAAGCCCACCGGCATCATTAAAAAGGCGCCCAGAAAGGATACGGGCAGACCCATCATCACCCAAAAGGCAAGGCGGATACGCAGGAACAAGGCCAACATCAGCATCACCAAGATACCACCCCAGATCATATTCTCGATCATCATGTCGAGGCGACCTTCAAGGTAATATGTGATGTCAATCATGGGGGCCAGTGTGACGCCCTCGGGAAGCTCCGACTTTTTACGCTCTAAATAGGCGTCCATCACATCGGCAACACGGGTGATATCTTGATCTTTTGACGCACGGACCTCAAAAATCAGTGAGTTTTTACCATTGTATTTTGAATATTGTAGGCCTTCTTCAAAGCCGTCTTGGATGGTTGCTACATCACCTAGAAATACCTGGGCGCCGTCTTCTAATGTTAAAAGAGGAAGACGTTCAAATTCACCGCCGCGATAGGCCTGGTTTTCCACGCGCATGGAAATATAGCCATTATCGGAGCGAATTTGTCCCGCCGACATATTGGCGGAGAAGTTGCGCACCGCAGTGGCGATATCGCGGAACGTCAGGCCATATTCACGCAGCTTATCCGGGCTGACTTCTATGCTTATCTCATAATCCAAACCCGAATTAAAATTGACGAGATTGACCTGAGGCAAAGCGCGCATTTCATCATGGAGCTTATTGCCCAGCTCCTTTAGATCGTAATTGCTCATATCGCCATACAAGGCGAGGATCATCACCTCTTGAGTGTACTTTTCGCGGCGAATATTGGGTCGTTCCATCTCTGCGGGAAAGCTGGAGATGGAGTCGATTTGCATCTTGACTTCGTCGAGCACTTCTTGAGAGTCATAGCTTTCATCGACTTCGATCCAACTTTGAGAAAAGCTGCGGTTTGAATAGGTGATAAGGCGTTTAATGCCCTCTAAGCCTTGCAGGGACTCCTCGATTTTTATGGTGATCCCTTCTTCCACTTCTTGCGGAGCGGCGCCGGGATACACGGCCTGCACACTGAGCCAGTTGCTCTCAAATTGAGGGAATGCCTGTTTACGAATAGAAAGCGCGCTGAGAATACCACCGACTATGATGATTATCATCAGCAGGTTGGCGGCAACTGGGTTGCGGGCAAACCAGGCGATCAAGCCTTTTTCTGTGCTTTGCACCATAGCTTAGTCCTCCTTCAGCGCCAGCTGCGTGTGCGCCGTTTTCGGTTCTTGTTCGTCTAAGCGCAGTTGCATGCCTTGCGTGGGGTATTCCAGCGCCGAGGTGATAACTTGCTGGCCACTGTTTAGACCGGCGGTGACATAGGCCATGCCGTTTTGCTCGCGGATCACCTCAAGGTCGCTAAACATCAGCTTAATTTCATTATCAATGAGGGCAATGCGGTTGTCCTTGATCAGGTGGCTGGGAACAATGGCGGTATCGCGTACATGCTTACCCACTATGCTGGCATTGGTGTAGGCACCAAAGCGCAGAGGTTGTGCTTGCTCATAGGGTGCGTCTACATAAGCCACAAGGTAGGTCATGCGCGAGCGCTTATCGACCACGCCTTCATTACGCACTATGGTGCCTTGCCAGGTACGCATTTTACCGGCCACTTCGCTGGTTAGGGTGACTTTAGCACCGATACCGCCATCAACCAGGTATTGCAGATCATGGTTGGCTACCGGTAAACGCACTTTAGCAATGCTGGTGGCATCGATTTGACCCAAAACATTACCCGGGTTCACCACGCTGCCAAGGCTGATTTTTTTTGCCGTAACCAGGGCATCGTAGGGGGCGCGAATCGAGGTGCGCTCTAAATTGCGCTTGGCGCGTTTAACCTGGGCCTGAGCAGCGCGGAATTTTGCCAGCTTTTCTGCGAGCTGAGGTTTGCGCAAATAGAGCTCCGAGGGGATCACCGCATTGGCATTGTCCTTAATGCGTTGCCATTCGGTTTTGGCCACATGCGCTTGTGCTTGTTCTATTTCTAGCGCCGATTGTGCCTGCGCCAAGCCGGCCTGGGCTTCAATTAGGGCCGCTTCATAGTCATTGGGGTCGATGCGAATAAGTTCGTCCCCTTGTTTTACAAAGCCACCTTTTACAAACTGTTCGGCTATGGATACCACCTGACCGGACACCTGAGCGACCAGTTCGGTTTGTTCTTGCGCCATGACCTCGCCGTAGGAATGCACTTGCATGGTTACATCGGTCAGGTTGACCGGGGTGACCTCTACCAGTGGGGCGATGTTTTCCTGTTGTTTTTGCTCCGGTGGCTTTTTCATTGCCATAAAGGCGGCGAACAGTGCCACTGACACCCCCAACACACCAATAGGTAATAGTATTTGTTTTTTGCTGGCCACAATGCAGCTCCCTGTATAGTTCGATGACAGGCTATATGGTAGCGGTAATCATGTTTACAGGTATGTGTAATATGTAACAAAGCATGTAATCTGTTAAAATGGCGGCCGCGTTTGTTTTAGGGGTCGAATATGAATTGTCGTTTAGGGTGTGGTGCGTGCTGTATAGCGCCTAGTATTTCCAGCCCCATACCTGGTATGCCCGAGGGTAAAAAAGCGGGGCAACGATGTGTCCAGTTAGACAAAAATAATTTGTGTAAATTGTTTGGTGATCCGTCCAGGCCGGCTGTGTGTTTACAATTTAAGGCGTGCGAAGATGTGTGTGGCAGTAATAATGCCGAAGCGATGTGGAGAATTACCCAATTAGAGGCGCTGACCTAAAGGCGGTAAGCACCTCGAAAGGATGCAAATATTATTGATTTGATCCTGGCGGGTAGTTACTGAAAATTTCAGCGACCGATTCGCGGATCACCGCGGTGCGCTCGCTTGGCGTCTGGTTTTTCTTCAAACGACCTTCTTTGGCGGCGCGCCATACCAGCTGGTTCGAAGCGCGGTCGACCACGTCAATCACTAGGGTGCCTACTTCATATTCGCGGGTAGTGGTTTGCACATTGTAGCCCAGACCCCAGTAATCCCAACGGGCGCTGTAGCCTGTGGTAAAGGTATCAACATCGACTTTCTTTTCCACCGAGGCATGGTAGTTGATCAGCACATCCGCTTGATCTGCCGTCACCATGCTCATGCCCTTGGCGCTCAGCTCATCATTAACGGCCTGACGCACACGGCGCTCCATTAATTCGCTGATCTGATAATTACTGCTGGCATTGGTCAGGCTGGCATCAGGAAACCAGGCAAAGGTTTTGTACTGAGTAAAGTTTACCGACTTGTCGTAATCAAAATCCGGCCCAGAGGCACAGGCGCTGAGTAACATAAGTACACCCGCCGCAAGTAAATTCTTCATTGACCGCTCCTTTATATCTGGCTGTAAGAATCTAGGTTTGTCAGTAACATATCATAATCTTAGAGGAAATATACAGCTCATGCACCGCTTTAGGGGCCATACCTGGATTATGTCATTACTGTGAATTTTAAATAATTTAAAGCTTATTAATATTTTCTATGGTAGTCTAGGAACTGCTTTGAGTTAATGCGTTCAATGTGACGGTTTTGTGCGGCCTACGCTGTAAGTGTGACTAACCTCGTTTAGTCCTGTACCTGACCCTAGCGGTAGCGACACTGGCTCAGGGAGGATAGTGCCTAATTTATAGGCGAGTTATAGAAATTGACTTACAGGAACACTTTAGTATGTCAGAACATGTAAACGGTAAAGTAAAGTTTTTTAATGAAGCAAAAGGCTTTGGTTTTATCGAGCAAGAAAATGGCCCAGATGTATTCGTTCACTTCAGCGCGATCAATGGTTCAGGCTTCCGTACTCTAAGCGAAGGCCAACAGGTTTCTTTCAGCATTAAACAAGGCCAGAAAGGACCAGAAGCGGAAAATGTAACTCCGGTTTAATTCCTTATTGACTCTCTTAGAGTGAATAATTAGTGGAGCCGTTTCGGCTTCACTCTTCCCCCCAGGCGCCACGCCAAGATTATCTCCCAGCATTTAAGTCACTAATTAATATAATTACTTTGATATATCACTGATCTTCAATTATTATTTTATTTCCACATTTAAAGTATATAAGAGATCACAGTGAGAGAAATCAGAGCATTTGCCAAATCGGCATCTATTAATGAGTTGGAAAAAGCAATTAATATTCTGAACACTGCGCTCGATAATCAGCAACAGCAAGAAAAAGCGAAACAGGAAGTTCTTCAACTGATGAAGGAAAAAGGGCTCAGTGTGGAAGATATTGTTGATGTGACCCAGGACAAGCGTACTAAGGTTGAACCTAAGTATCGCCGCGAGTTCGAAGGAAAAATGGTTGAATGGTCAGGCCGTGGGAAACGCCCGAAAGCGTTTCAAGATGTAGACCTAGCTAAATACCTCGCGAAATAACAGCAAAGATAAATAAACCCAAAGGTCCAGCAATGGACCTTTACTTTTTTGGGTGTCAGTAGTGTATACACTCAGAGACTATCAACAACAAGCAGTCGACAATACCCTGGCGCATTTTCGTAAGTCACAGCGCTCGGCCGTTATTGTTTTGCCTACCGGTGCCGGTAAAAGCCTGGTTATTGCCGAGCTGGCGCGATTGGCCCGTTATCCCATCCTGGTATTAACTCATGTAAAAGAGCTGGTTGAGCAAAACGCTAATAAATTTCGTGACATGGGTTTAACACCGGGGATTTTCTCTGCGGGTTTAAAGGATAAAAATTTAAGCGAGCAGGTCACCTTCGCCAGTATTCAATCCCTCGCCCGTAGTATAGATAAGCTGCAGCAGCACTATTCTTTAGTGATTATTGATGAGTGTCATCGCGTTAGTACAGAGCAAACCAGCCAGTATGCGCAGGTTATAACCCAGCTTAAGAAAATTAACCCAGGCCTTAAGGTGCTAGGTTTAACTGCCACACCCTATCGGCTTATCAGTGGCTGGGTATATCACCGTCATTACCATGGTTTTGTTCGCGGTCCGAGCGATGCGCCATTTGATGATTGTATTTACGAATTACCGCTGCGTTATTTAATTAACAAGGGTTATTTAACGCCGCCGCGCATAGTCGATGCGGCGGTGCAGCATTATGACTTTTCTGCCTTGCTCAATGGCGGCTCGGCGCCCAGTGAAGGGGATCTAAATGCGCTGTTGCAACAAAGCACCCGTGCCACCAAGGCCATTATTACGGATGTGATGGCGCAAAGCGATACCCGACGCGGCGTGATGATTTTTGCCGCGACCGTTGCCCATGCCGAGGAAATACATCGTTATTTACCACCCGGGCAGGCCCATATTATTGTTGGCGCCACACCTGCCGCCGAGCGCGACGACATAATTGCTCGCTTTAAGCGACAGGAATTTAAGTACCTGGTAAATGTTTCTGTTTTAACTACAGGTTTTGATGCTCCTCATGTTGATTTTATTGCTTTGTTAAGACCCACGGAATCGGTCAGCCTGTATCAGCAGATCATTGGCCGCGGACTACGCTTATGCGCCGATAAGCATGAATGCCTGGTAATCGATTATGCTGGCAACGGTTTTGATATCCATCACCCCGAGGTAGGGGCGCAGCGCCCGGACCCAAACAGTGAGCCGGTGCAGGTGTTGTGTCCCGGTTGTGGTTTTGCCAATGTGTTTTGGGGTAAAAAGGATGCCGCGGGTCAGGTTATCGAGCATTATGGCCGCCGTTGCCAAGGCTTATTGGATGACGGCGAAGAGCAGCAGCAATGTGATTATCGCTTTAAGTTTAAGGAATGTCCCCAGTGTTTTAGCGAAAATGATATCGCCGCGCGCCGTTGTTATAGCTGCGCGCATCAGCTGGTGGACCCGGATGACAAGTTACGCCAGGCGCTCAACCTAAAAGATGCCTTGGTGTTGCGTTGCAGCGGTTTAAGCTGTGAGCAAACGGCGCAGGGTAAGCTCAAGATCACCTATTATGATGAAGACGGCGCCGCGGTGGCGCAAGTGTATGATCTGACTAATGCCAAGGTACTGGCCTTATTTAACCGCGAGTTCGGCAAGCGTCATAACGCCCCAGGCATAGATAAGTGGCGAAGCAGCGAGCAGGTAGTGGAGTTACAACAGAATTTGAGCTGGCCGGATTTTGTGATTGCCCGTAAGTCGAAAAAATATGGTTGGCAGGTGAGTGAAAAGGTATTCGATTATCAGGGAAGTTACCGCAAAGCCTATAGTCGTTGATAGGCTCTGCGTTTCACTGTTACTCGGCGCTGTTTTCGTCCAGCAGACCCCAGCCGTCACCGTAGCCGTTATGTTTATCCGCCAGGCTTTCCAAGTAGGCTTCCATATTATTGATAAGCTCATATTCGGGTACCATGGTAAGGCTGGCCTTCACTTCAAAAACACCTGTATCCGGGCAGGTGCTAAGGCTGGCTTGCGGCGCTACTTCGGCATGGGCCAGGGCATCGATAAAGCCTTGCGCATGTGCTTGCTGCTCAAACAACAGAAAGAAATCGACGTTGTGCAGTTGCGTCAAATCGACGCCTTGCTCATGCATTTGTTGCAAAATTTGGCCTGTTTCATCGTCGGGAAAGTGCATCGTTTATCTCATATAAGCGTGAATCTAGGGATTGTCTTATTTTTTGCTGGAAATAAAAAGCCACTTAGGTGAAATTTTTCGTCGTCATTAGTGAATGGCTCCAGGCAGCGGTGATAAACTTAAGCTATTAATAGAGTTTGTTTATCTTTTTGGCGTTTGGGGTTATTGCCCAGATTAAACAGACCCGGGAATTACACGCGATTAAAAAGGCTGACACAGGCGGTGGTAAAGTGATTGCAATGGAGACACAGTAAGTTGAGGTTAAACCTACTAACAAGCCTGCTATTGGTGCTGGCCTTGTGCTCATTCGACGTCCTTGGCGCATGGAGCGCTGAGCCCGGGAAATTCCCCCAAGGGCGGGTAATATCAGGGTACAGCATTGACGGTATTGAAGGTGAGCTGGAGCAAAATGTTGCCCTGTATTTGCAGCAGCTCAGTGGCGAGCAGCCAACACGTCAACTGCAGCGTTATGCCACCGAGCAGGTTTTACTGAGTATGCGAGCCCTGGGTTATTATCATGCCGAGGTGGAGCTGCACTTAGAAGACGATACCGCTAACCCTAAGGTGATCGCGAAAATCAAACCCGGGCAAGCGACACGCATCGAAAACCTGGATTATCAATTGCTGGGGCCTGGACTGCAGGATAAAGAGCTGACTCAGGTGCTTGCGCAGTTGCCACTTAAAGTCGGCGAGATCATTAATCATGGCCACTATGATGCGGCCAAAAGCGCTATCGACAAGCAACTGCTGGAGCTTGGCTATTTTGACGCTAAATGGCAGCAGGCGCGTTTGGCCATAGATCGCAGCCATTATCGGGCGGATATCAGCCTGGTGGTGAGCACGGGAATACGCTATCACTTTGGCCCCTTAAATATTGCCACCGACACGCCGGCTAGCGGTTATATTCATTCTTTGGCGGAGTTCAAAGCCGGACAGGCCTACAATGCCAATAAGGTCAGCGAATTTAACCTGGCCCTGTCGCAAACCCCTTATTTCAGTAGCGTGCGCGTCTACGCTGATATCGCCAAACGCAGCAGCCATGAAGTGCCAATTCGTGTTGAGGTGCTGCATAAACCACAAGACAGCTTCGAGGTCGGCGGTGGCTATTCGACCGACCTGGGTCCTAAGGTGCGTTTTAAATGGTCGCGCCCCTGGATAGGCGAAGATGGCCACTATTTAGAAAGTAACCTTAATGTGTCCGAGCGTCAGCAGGATATCAGTCTCTCTTATACTATCCCAGTAGACGACCCCATAGATGATATTTGGCGCTTTAGTCTTGGTTATAAGCTGGAAGACAATATCGACACGGATATCTTCTCAAAAACCTTAACCGGTCTGGTACAGCGACAATGGAAGATAGAGGATGATTGGATTCGCACCGTCTTTATCCGTCGTGAGTTCGAAGAGTTCCGCATTGCCGATGAAGAAAAAACCACGAAAATGCTCTTGCCTGGTGTCAGTTTTGCCCGCAAGCGTTCGAAAGGGGGCACAACTCCCTATTGGGGGCGACAATGGCTGATAAGTACCGAGGTCGGTGCTGATTCTCTTGAATCTTCCACGGATATAGTGCGGGTACAGTTGCAATATGCCTGGTTAGAAACCTATTGGCAGCGTCATTTGTTTTTTAGCCGCGTCAATTTGGGCGCCATGTATGTCGATAGCATCCGTGATGTACCTGTGTCGCTGCGCTTTTTCGCCGGTGGCGATCAAAGCATCCGCGGCTATAAATACGAGTCTATTTCCCCCGAGGTTGATGGCGCCAAGGTTGGGGGTAAGTACCTGGTAACTGGTACTTTGGAGTATAACTATCAGTTTGCCAGCAACTGGCGCGGCGCCTTGTTTGTCGATGCCGGTACGGCCACCAACGACTTTTCCGAAAAGCTCTCTGTGGGCGTGGGTTTTGGCGTGCGTTACCTTACGCCCGTTGGCCCCATTCGTTTTGATCACGCCTGGGCCCTAGCCAGTCCTGGCAATACCACAAGATTAAGTATTACCGTGGGGCCTGAGCTATGAAGCGCGTTATTACCTTAAGCCTAAAAGTTTTCGCCGCAGCTCTTTTTACCCTGATCTTGTTGCTGTCGCTGTTACTCTTTACCGGATATGGCAATCGCACCCTGGTGGCCATAGCCAATAATCTGGTCGACGGACTTAATATAGAGCTAAAACAGGGGCGTTTGCTTGCCAATGATCCCTTTGAGCTGCAATACCAAAGTGATGGCCTGACTCTGAATGCCCAGGCAGTGCAGATTGACGTGCGAATTTTCGGCTGTGTCGGCGTGTGTTTAGATAATATCGCCGCAAAGCGTTTAAGCGTACAAAGCATCAGTGCCGCTCCACAACAGGACTCAGTATCAAGTTCTAACGTAAATGCCGATGATGAAAAGAGGCAAACGAGCGGGCCTCTGGTGCAACTGCAATTACCTAATATTGCCGTTAAACGCTTCGCCATTGGCGAGGCGGACATCGCCGTGGCGGGGCAAGAGATCCAGGTAAAGGATCTGAGTGCCAGCCTGAGCGCCCAGGGTAACCGCATCAAGGTTAAGCCCTTTAAGGTAAAAGAGCTGCAGCTTGAGTTGGCTCCTGCGGCACCAGAGCCAAAAAGCGAGCCCTTGTTGCAATTGCCGCCACTGGCCGAGATTGCCTTTGATCTCGGTCTGGATATTCGTATTCAGGATTTTGCCTTAAATAATGCAACCCTGGTGCAAGGGGAAAACACACATAAGCTCAGCAATGTGCACTTAAATGCGGCCTTGCTAGGAAATAAGCTGGCCATCGACCAAGTTAGCCTCAGCTATGAGTTACCTTTTGAGGCGACTGATACACAAACCCAGGCCGAATTACTGCACGCCGCTCTAAGCGGTAACCTTGCTTTCTCTGGTGATAATGCGCTGCAATTGGCGCTGCAAGTGAAAGCCTTGGGCGAGCATAGCCAGTTGGATGTGAGTGGCAGCCTTAGCGAGCTGCAATTTACATTGGCAAATCAGGGGCAATATCCGCTGACCTTGAACGCCACAGCAGAGCTGCGACAAAGCAACTGGCCCTTTACCTTGCATGCCAAGCAACAGCAATGGCAGCTGCCATTGAGTTCGGCCTCGGGCGCTCAGACTTTGCAATTGCTGCAAAGCGAAATCCAAGCACAGGGTAATATCGACGACTATCAAGTTGAGCTGACATTGCACTCGCAGTTGGGTGATTACCCAGAGCTGCACAGCCAACTAAACGCCAATGGGACGTTAAGCTCGCTGCAAGTGGAGTCATTGCAATTACTGGCAGGTGAAAGTAAAGCCGAGGTAAAAACAGCGCTTAATTGGCGCGATGGCCTAAGTGCTGAATTTAGCGCCGAGCTGGCAGATCTGCATAGCGAATATCTTATCGATACGGTGCAAAGTGATATTTCCGGCCAGGTATCTGGCTCCTTCGAAATGGACTCTCAAGGCCAGTGGCAACTGGCGGTGGCCCCCTCGACCTTAAGCGGGACGGTAAACGACATGGCGCTGCAATTGCAGGCCGATCTCGACCTCAATAGTTCACTGCATGGCGTGGTACGTCAGTTGCAGCTGCGCCAGGGCGACAATATCTTAAACCTCAAGGGGGAGGTAGACGAGCAGTGGCGCCTCGAAGGGGCTTTGGCCTTGTCCGCCGACACGCCATTGATGCCAGGTTATGGCGCCAAGGGTCAGGCCCAATTGCAGATCCGTGGCCAGCGTTTGGCACCGAAGATAAAGCTTGAGGCTCAACTGGCCCAAGTACAAGGTGCAGGCGTCAGTGTGGACAGCCTCAACCTGGATGTTGAAAGTGAATATCAAGACGCGCTTCAGTATGATATTTCTGCTCAGCTATCGGGCATTAAAACCGGCGGGGAACACCTTGATAGCCTTGAATTACAATCCCGTGGCAGCGACAAGGTGCAACAAACCTCCTTACGTCTGGACTCGCCACTGGCACAGTTGCAAAGTGCTTTTACCAGTGAATTGTCGTCGTCATATCAGCAAATAAAGCTGCAATTGGAGCAATTTGAACTCCAATCTCAGGAGCATCAGGTGGCTTTGGCTGCACCGACCAAGGTGCATCTGGATTTGGCCAAGCAGGCGCTGCACTCGGAGCGTTTGTGTCTGCGCGGTGAGGCGCTGGATTTATGCCTTGAGCCTGCAAACATAGACCCAATGCAAGGCGAGGCGAAAGCCACGCTAACGCACTTATATTTGCAGGCGTTAACTCCGTATCTTGGCCCTCATACCGGGTTGACGGGAGTAGCCAAAGGTCATGCCCAGTTTAAATGGCGCAGCGGCGCGGCGCCGCAAATAGATGTCGAGCTACAAAGTGAACAATTGCAGGCGAGTTATCGTTATCAGCAACAACTGCATAACTTCCCCGTTGAAACCTTAGCCCTGTCTTTGCACAGCGATATTAACCAGGCTCAGGCTAAGTTACAGCTGAAATCATCCATTTTGGGGAACTTGAACGCCAACCTTAAGGTTACCGATGTGATGGCGGCGCAGGAGCTCGATGGGCAACTGCAAATGGATGGTGTGCAACTTACTAAGCTTGCTGCATTAGCTCCCGAGGTTAAGAATCTGGCCGGGGATATCAGTGCCGACTTGCGTTTTACCGGCAATATCAGTCAGCCTTTGGTGCATGGCCAAATTAATGCAGAAGGTTTGTCTTTAGAGGGGGAAACCTTGCCCCTATCTTTAGCCGAATCGCGCCTAAATGTGCAATTGGCGGGTGAGCAAATCCAGGTGACCGGTCACTTGGCCAACCCAGATGGGGGAGACTTAAATGTGAGCGGTGAAGGCCTATGGTTAGGCGAGCAACCGCACCTGACACTTAAGGTGCAGGGGCAGCGATTTGTTGTCATTCCCGATCAGGGCATCATGATTGCGCTTTCCCCAGACCTTAATATTGAAGTGAATGCCCAGCAGGTGAAGGTGGGGGGCATTGTCGACGTCCCCTATGGTCGCATTAAAATAAAAGAGCTGCCGCAGGGGGCGGTGAAGGTCAGTGATGATGAAATCATTGTCGATGCTCCGGTGCAGGAGCAGACCGTGCCTTTTATGTATGATGTTGATTTAAAGGTTAATATTCAAGACGATGTGTATATAGATTCATTTGGTTTGAAGTCCTATATTAAGGGCGACCTGATGATCACCGCCAATAATGAAAGTCATCCCCTGGCGGTGGGCGAGCTGAATTTGGTGGATGGGAAATACCGTGCCTTTGGCCAAGATCTGCTGATCCGCACAGGACAAATAGGTTTTAGCGGTACCTTGGATAAGCCTCATATTAATGTCCGCGCCATTCGTAACCCAGATAACACCGCCAATGGTGTGGTGGCCGGCATTGAGTTGGTTGGCAGCGTAGAGCAACCGCAGCTGCATGTATTTTCCGAGCCCGCCATGGACCGCTCTCAAGCCTTGTCGTATGTGCTCAACGGCCAACCCTTAGGGGATGGCGACACTAATACCGATGCTTTACTAACGCGTATGCTACTGGCCCAGGGCACCAATCGTGGTGAAGGCTTGGTATCGCGCATAGGTGAGTCCATCGGCTTGCGTGATGTGACCCTTAACTCCAGCGGCAGCGGCGATGATACCAAGGTGGAAATCGCCGGTTATATTGCTCCGGGGATCCAGGTTAAATACAGTGTTGGCGTGTTTGAGTCTATCTCCGAGGTGGCGGTGCGCTATCAGGTATTGCAAAAGCTTTATATCGAGGTGACCAGCGGCTTGTATGATACGCTGGATATTCTTTATCGCTTCGATATCGATTAAATAATAGGGAAATAATAATGATAAAAAAATCCTTAGCCTTGCTCAGTGCGGGGCTTTTGGCTGCGCAAATGAGCGGTCAATTAACTCCTAAGGCATATGCCTTTAACCCGGCTAAGCCAGCTGCGCAATCGCCGGGGCAAATTATCGCCGCCGCTCAGGAGTCGGACTGGCGTCAGGTGGATAGCGATAATCTGATGATCCTCACCCTGCAAACCGGCTCCGTGTATCTTGAGGTGAACCCACTGTTGGCGCCTAAGCATGTGCAGAGACTGCGCGAGTTGACCAAAGCTGGATTCTATCAAGGGCTAAGCATGTATCGCTTTGTTGAAGGCTTTGTCGCCCAAGGTGGGGCCGGGGAGCAAAAAACCGATATTGCGCCGCTGCAGCAGGAGTTCGTCTGGCACAGTGAGCAGCCCATGCCCCTTGATATCCAAGTTAATTACAATGACGGTTATGCGCCGCGCAGTGGCTTTATCAACGGCTTTGCCGTAGGTCAAAATGAAGCAGGTACGCAAACCTGGCAGCTCCATTGTATGGGCGCCCTAGGCATGGCCCGAGGCAATGGTGTAGACAGTGCCACCAGTGAGTTTTATGTGGTAATAGGCCACGCCCCGCGCTATTTGGATAAAAACATCACGGTATTTGGTCGCGTCCTAAGTGGCATGGAGCACCTGCAGCAGTTACAGCGTCCTAGTAGCAAGCAAATGCCCTTTAATCCTATTCAAGACTTGCAATTTGCCAGTCAATTGGAAGTGGCGCAACAGCCAAAAATTCGCGTGATGCGTACCGACTCGCCACGCTTTGGGGCGCTGGTAGCGGCTCGAAAGAACCGCCCGGAGGACTGGTTTGTGGCCACCCCGAACTACATAGATACCTGCGCCATGGCGGTGCCCAGCGTTATTGACGATTAATACGCAGACTAAAGGGAATATGTTGCTGATGCGTTGAGCGATAGGGGTTGATGTCCAAGCCGCCGCGACGGGTGTAACGGGCATAGACCTCTAGTTCTTGCGGTTTGGCCAGCGCCATAATATCGCTAAAAATACGCTCTACGCATTGCTCATGAAACTCGTTGTGGGAGCGAAACGATACCAGGTAGCGCAGCAGGGACTCATGACTCAGTTGCGGTCCTTTATAACGTATCACCACACTGGCCCAGTCCGGTTGCGAGGTGATCAAACAGTTCGACTTGAGCAGATGGCTATGCAGGGTTTGCTCTACCTGTTCGCTATTAGGTGCAAGTTGTAACAGCGCCGGGTCAAGGTCGAAGGTATCAATTTCTATATCCAGCTCATCGATA
This sequence comes from Pseudoalteromonas sp. T1lg76, assembly GCF_002964725.1. Classification (NCBI taxonomy): domain Bacteria; kingdom Pseudomonadati; phylum Pseudomonadota; class Gammaproteobacteria; order Alteromonadales; family Pseudoalteromonadaceae; genus Pseudoalteromonas; species Pseudoalteromonas sp. T1lg76. Next base: position 12,980 of record NZ_PQCE01000003.1, on the reverse strand, counting down.
CAGAAACCCGGCATTGGCGTGGCGGCAAACAAAGATGTGTCGTCCGGTCCGTACAAGCTTACCTTAACCTGAGTTTGCACTGCCTGACTCAGATCCGCTTCAAGAACTTTCCGTACCTTGTCCATACTCTCAAAGCGCGTCTGATTAAAGCTGTTCAAATACAGCTTAAACGATTTGGACTCGATAATGCTTGGGCTTTGGCAGGGAAACACAAATTCCGCTACCGCCACTTGTGGTTTGCCCTTGCTATTGAGCCAGGAAAGCTCATAGCCGGTCCACAGGTCTTCGCCTTGAAATGGCAGCGCCTGCTCATTTATGCCTAAATCATCGCGGTTAAGCTTACGGGCAATGGGGTAGAGCAGACTCGCATCGTAAGAGTCTTTGTATTCGGTGGTTTTACCCAGCATGCTGGCCTGCAGCTCGGGGGCGTTACGGTAATCTGTCATGATGCTATAAATCTAGTTACAATGACGTCATTATAACGAATTTACGGAAAGCATGCATGAGTGTAAGCACACAACTCCAACAGGCACTACAAACCCATATCGATAAGCACCAGGCCCAGTTTAATTCTAATCCTTTGGCCTATATCGACCCCGAGTCACCTAGTCCGGCGGCCATCAGCGGCACCGAGCAGGGCGAACAAGTACAGTGGCAAACTTATGTGCGCGATGATAAGGCGACCTTAAGCGATTTGGCCAAGGCGTTAGAGGTTGAATTCCCGGCGCAATTGGAGCAGCTGTTTTGCAGCTGCTATGGCGGTAACTTGCCGGCGCAAATCGATGGTCGCGGTATCGATCTGTTATTGCCCTGGAATGAAGAAGACTTTGTGCGTTTGCAGCAAAATATTACCGGTCATGTGCTGATGAAGCGCCGTTTAAAGCAACAGGATACTGTGTTTATCGGTTTAACCGAGCAGGACGACCTCTTGCTGACGGTGCGCTTAAGCGACGGAGCCGTGTGCCTAGAATATGTGGGCAAGGAGCCGCACCATGTATTAGCTGAGAATATTGGCGCCTTACTAGACGCCATTGAGGTTGTTTAACCCTATTGGTGATCCCAGGAAATATTCGAGACCAGCTCACAGCTTTCACAGCGAAAATCGAATAAGCCAAACCAAGGTTCGGCGAGTGCCCACTCGCCATCACAGCCCGGACAGCGGCGCTGTTGTTCGTGCTGCAGGCTCTCCCCACCAACTCGGTACAAATAGTAGTACACCGGCTTTTTGGTAAGAAAACGAATGCGCTTGCTCAAGTCCAGACCTCGGCGGGTGAGCGAGCTATCGAGCAGGCTCATTTCATCGAGCGCCGCAAATTCTGCACGGGTGGCACCGTTAATCTGCAGTTGATCGCAGGCCTGCCAGTCTTCTTGCCACTTGATTAAGGTCTTGTAATCGCCATTGGCAATGGCGGGGAGTTTATAAAGTGGCACCGGCAAGAAATCATCGCCACAATACAACGGGCTGCAGGTATGCAAATAGGTGGTATAGAGAATATAACAGCTCGGCTCGTCGCAGGCGTCGGCACTGTTGGCATGAATATCCTGACCGATCACCTTAACCTTGGGCGCCAGCAGTCCGGCTTCATTAAGTTTGTTGATGGCGTGTTTAACAAAAGGGCTGTGATGCAAGGGATGCAGCGAGTCTTCTTCTGGGCACATGACCCGGGTAAGAAAGTAGCCCTCTTTTAATACCGTGGGAAATTCGTCACCGATTATCTGCCCATTCGCGCGCAGTGCCACCACCATTTGGTTGATCGCCTGCTCGGCGTCGGCTAATTGAGTATCTTGATAACAGTCAAAGGTTAAATCGGCAACAAACATCTTTATTTCTTGGCTTCTAATAAAGCCAATAGTTTATCAAGTTTTTGCTCAATACGATCCAGTTGCGATGATTTTTGTTGCGAGATCTGTGTACTAGGTTCAATAACCATGTTCTTGAAGGCTTCAGGGTTATTCTTGTATTGGCTGACCGCAGCGATGATCATCGGCATGGGCACAGGTTCGCTTAACATGGATTTGGTTAGGGCAACGGTAGGGGTTTTGTTTTGAGCCAATAGGGCTTTGATCGCTTCAAACACCACAGGGTTCATTGTGCTAGGTCCTCTTACTGAAAATCGACGCATTATAAAGGCAGATTCGCTTGGGGGCGAAAAATATCCGCGCAGTGTAGTGCGATTTTGCTGAACCCAAACTGTCCGCAAGCCCAGTGCTGGCGCCAAATTCGCCCGGTTACAGCCTAGTGTCTAAGCTGAGCATCAAGAATATCAATGAGTTCCGCCCAATCTGCATCCTCGGCAAGAGATTCACTAATAAAATGACGCTGGGCATTGGACCAAAATGGCGCATCTGCAAGTTTAAGACTGTTATCTAGTTTGTGATTACTAACAAACTGTTCAATCTGGCTATCGCTGCTCGGCAGACCCAATTGATCGAACAGGGTATTCATACTGTGCTTTGAGGTATCCATGAGTTTCTCAATTTTGTTGATAGCAACTATGTTTAAATATAGAACAACAATGATAACAAGGAAATTCTATGTCAGTGACCGTCGAATACAGGGTCAAATACCTTACTCCAGAGGACTTAAACGTAGCCGCCAGCCTGATTTATCAAGCCTATCATAAAGACCCATTAATGCGGGAATTGCTCCATGGCCATGAACAGTCAGAGCAACACTACGAAAAGAAATTGCGCGCCTTAATTCGAGAAGAGCTGCATACCTTTTGGCAGGCCAAACAACCTTTGGTGGGGTTATTTGAAGACGACAGGTTACAGGCCATCGCCTGCGTGTTTGCCTCGGCGGCATCCTTGCCGGCCCAGCGTTACTGGCATTGGCGTTTGAAATTAATGATGAGCGCCGGTTACCTGACTACCCAGCAGCTTATTGAAAAAGAGCAAACCATACGCAATGCCTTGCAAACCATGGGTAATTATTTGTTTTTGGCCTTTATTGCCGTAGCGCCGCAAAGCCAACGTCATGGCTTAGGGCATTATCTGTTAAATAGCCTGGATAGCCTGATGCAGGAGGATAATGATCTTAAAGGCATGGCCGTGTTTGTCACCCAACAACCTCATATCGACTTTTTTATCAGCCACGGTTTTGAAGTATTGCAGACATTGCAATTTAGTAAGGTCAGTGGCGAGCTGCTTTTCAAACATAAAAGCAATGGCGTATAGGGAAATTCGCTTGTAGGAAATATCTCACATTGATGTGCGGTATTCCTGTGTTTTACTTTCTAAAAAAGCATCAAAAAAATTTCAATGACATGATTTTAAAGGCATTTGTTTTTATGTCATTTTAATGACACTGGTTTTGATTGCTTCCTAATGGCTGTATTGGCGGCATTTTTCTCTATCATTATAAGAGTCAGGAAGACAAGGGTGCAGGATGTACCGGGCCAAGGAAGGGATAGAGGCCAACAAAGCAAGGTGTTGCAGGAATAGCAAGGGAATAGACGGTTAGGAAAGCCGTTCAGGGACTGGAGTACAGGAAGTACAGGGAAGGCTTGGAGCCTAGGAATAGCCAAGATGGCAAGTGGACACTTCAGGACGAAGCAGGAATTAGGGCACGGAGTGCTGTCGGTTAAGATAGGTAATCGAACCAGGAAGGTGTAAGGACGACCATGGTGGTCAGCGATAGAGGATATCGCACAGGGAAGAGTTAGATTAGGGCGTGACCAGGGTCACGCCTTAGTTTTATGTCTTACATTTGCGCTTTATATTTTGTGTGGCGGAATGTCTTTGCCGTGCAGGCGCTCATTGTCCATATACAGCTTTCCTTGATACAAGCTCTCACCATCGCTCGAAAACTCAAACAGATAAGTGCTGCGTATTCCCAACTTACCGTTAGTTAATATACCAATACGCCATTTTAGACAGGCCACACTGACAAGCTGAACACCCAGCTGTTGGCACTGATGCTGCGCATGTATCCGCGCCTGTTCAGCTAACTTGCGCTGATACCAAAATAAGCCGATCACCGCCGCGACCAGCATTAACATCCATAAAGTTGCCACTAAGAGAACAAGCCTCCAATTGCCCGCGACAGCGCTTCAGAGCGTTGCTCGCACCTTAACATGGCTAAGACATGGGGGCGCAGCGTTGGGATTGCAACGAGATCGGCAAACAGGCTGGCAAAAACAGGCTGTTCGGATGTGATTTGCGCACTTTTCTCCATAAAGGCGGCAAGGCGCTCCGGCGCTTGCAGGTGAGTCCATAAACGCCCGGCGATCACCTGACAAATATCCGCATCTTCAGCCCAGTTTGATGCCAGGACCTCATCGATGGCGGCGCAACAGATGCCAGAAGCAGGAGCAAAGCTGATAGCACGCAGGCTGTCTATCAACAAGGCTTTGTCATTTTTACCTAAGGCATGCTGTATCGATTGCTGTAGCATCTCTGCCACCTGTGTCGATACCTGAGCGTTTTCCAGTTGTGCCGCTAAAGGCTGGCGTACCTCGGCGGGAAGATGTTCCCAAGCGCTGCATAACCGCTGCTCGTTATCGCCTTGGTTTAAGCGCGCGGCAAAATCCGCCAGCCCTTGCACCGCTATGCTTTGCCACTGCTGCCAACCCAGTTTACCGCTGAAATACAGCTGCGTGTGCTCATAATACTGAGATGCACTTTGGCGTAGCTCTACCTTAATATGCGCATTAAAGGCTGCGCGCTTATTGGCATTGGGGGTAAACACATAAGGGTTGTTGTCGAGCTTGCTTTGCTCTTTTTCATCGCCCAGTAATTGAGTCCCCACGGCTTCTAGCACCATATTGGCGAAGTGATCGCGACTGGCGGCAACCAGTTTACTTTGCTCATCCAGTGGCAACTTTAAAAACCACACATAGGGCTCTGCGGAGGCCTTGGCATCCCAGAATTGTATGGCGAGTAGGGCATGCTGTGCCAAAGGGAAAGGATAAGCCTGCTTGGTTGACTCGATGTCGGCAAAGGTGGCTTTATCTAGTTTCTGCACGCGACGGCCAATGTCGTACACCCGCCAGGTAGTACCTGCGGCGTCGAGTAGCTCGGCTAGGGTGGCAATATTTGCAGTCATGGGCTGCTCCTGGAAATAAAATTCCGCAAATTATAGGCATATTGCGTCATCAACCCAAGGGAAATGCTATTATGGCGGCTGCTAAATTTTTTTAATTCCTAGTATGTACGATAAAACCGCGTCGCTGTTACAGCAGCTAGAAACTCAATTACAGGCACATAAATTGTGGCAAGCCGAACCCATAGATGCGCATTTGCTGCACTCTGGGCAGCCCTTTTGCGTCGATACCCTGCGTTTTGAGCAGTGGTTGCAATTTGTCTTTATCGTAAAAATGCGCGTCTTGGTACAAAATCGCGCCGTGCTGCCAAGTAGCATAGCGCTGACACCCATGGCCGAGGTACAGTGGCCCGGACGTTACTTGGACCTACATAAGGTGCTTACTGCTTTGGATCAGCATTTAAGCCACGATGCGGGTGGCACTTATGAGTGAACAAACACAGTCGCATGAGATTGAGGTGCTGCCGATCGAGCCCTTGGAGATCCTTTATCGCGACGAGCATTTTATTGCTATCAATAAGCCGTCCGGCTTGCTGGTGCATCGCTCGCCCATAGACAAAAGAGAAACTCAGTTTGCGATGCAAATGCTGCGTGACCAAATAGGTCAGCATGTTTACCCTTTGCATCGTCTCGACAGGCCTACTTCAGGCGTCTTGTTGTTCGCCCTTAGCAGCGAAGCGGCGCGGGATGCGCAAACTCTGTTTAGCGACAAGCTGATCTGTAAACGTTATTTGGCTTTAGTACGTGGCTTTGCACCAGAAGATAGGTTTATCGACCGGCCATTAAAAGAAAAGCTGGATAAAATTGCCGATAAGTTTGCCGACACCAATAAAGGGCCGCAAGAGGCGCAAACTCAGGTGCATTGCCTACATCAGGCAAGCCTGCCAGTAAGCCTAGGAAAATTCCCCAGTGTGCGTTATTCGCTGGTGGAGTGTTGGCCGAAGACCGGGCGCAAGCATCAGATCCGTCGTCACCTTAACGGCATTAACCATCCCATTATTAATGACGTAAACCATGGTGATAACACCCAAAACCACTTTTTTATTGACCATTTCGACTGCACCCGCCTTATGCTGTTTGCAACGGATCTGTACTTTGTGCATCCTTATACGCAAACAAGAATTCATATTCGTGCGCCCCTTGGCGAGCAGGCTTTGGCAATTTTTGCACGCTTGGGCTGGCCGCAAAGCGAAGAAAGTTATTATACCAAGGCTGTTAGCATGATGTTTAGCTCGCTAGAATGATTAGCTATTTAAGTGAATTGGTATTATGTAAAGGACCATAAATGGCAACCATAAGTATTTTTTACGGTAGTGTGTATGGCGCCGCCGAACGTCTTGCCGAAACCCTCAGCGCTCATATTAACGAGTTGGGCGGCAGTGCTAAGCTAGTTGATAACCCTCAGGTGGAAGATATTATTGCCGCCGAACAGATTTTGGTGGTCACTTCGACCACGGGGCAGGGCGACTTGCCGGATAACATCTTGCCACTGTATTTAGGTTGCAAGATCAGTTTCCGCTACTGGGTGCTAAACCTTGTGCAGTGATTGCCCTCGGCGATAGCAGTTATGGCGAGACTTTTTGCGGCGGTGGACGCCAGTTTGAAGAGCTGCTTATTGAGCTACAAGGCAAGATTATCCAACCACGCTTGGATATTGATGCCATGGTTGATTTTGAGCCCGAGCCTGTCGCTCTGCCTTGGGTGGAGCGCTTGGTAGCGCAATCTTAAGCAGGTAATAAACTACTCTTTAAATTATAAAAAAAGCGCTCAAGGAGCGCTTTTTTCGTTCATAAATTACCCGCGTTTTACATCGACAATCAGTTTGAGTTTTTGCCCAGGCTGCAGGTATTTTTTGCTGTCCAGTTTATTCCACTTTTGAATGTCGCTGACGCGCAGACCAAACTGCGAGGCGATACGCGAGAGGGAATCACCGCGGCGCACCTTGTAGGTGATGGTGCGGTTAACACTTTTAACGGCCCCCGAGTTGGCCGCCTGGCGAATTTTTAACTTTTGTCCCAGGCGCAGCACCGCATTGTCTTTAAGGTTATTCCAGGCTTTAAGCTGGGCTACTGTCACATCATATTCGCGACTGAGATCCCACAGGGTATCGCCGGATTTCACCGTATGGCTACGGGTCACACTTGAACCGCCATTAACAGCCAAACGTACACGCTCGGGTAGATGGGCGGCACCCTGGTCCGATAAGGGGATCATCAGGGTTTGGCCGACGCGGATATTGGTGGACGATAAGGAGTTAAGGCTTTGAATGGCTTTAACATTGGTGTTGTGCTTGCGGGCAATCAAGGACAGGCTGTCGCCGGAGCGCACAGCATACTGTTGCCAGCGCATGCGGTCTTTGAGTTGTGCCGTCGCCAGACGCTTCTCGAAGCGCTCTATGCTGTCGAGCGGCAGTAATAAATGATGTGGCCCTTCAGGGTCGCTGGCCCAGCGGTTAAAAGCTGGATTCAGACGGTATAGCTCCGACAAGGAAATGCCCGCCATTTTTGCTGCCATCTCAAGATCGATTTGTGTACCGGCATCGACGCGGTCAACGACCTGGGCGTTAACGATTTTATTCCAACGTACACCAAACTCATCCTGACGCTTTAGCAAGTCGGCAAGGGCCAACAGCTTAGGCACATAGGCGGTGGTTTCTTTAGGTAGCTCTAAGGACCAGAAGTCGGTAGGTAAGTGTTTGCGACGGTTCTTTTTAATGGCGCGCATCACCCGGCCTTCGCCCGAGTTATAGGCGGCGATGGCGTTAAGCCAATCGCCCTCAAGGGTTTTGTGCAAATATGACAGGTAATCTAGAGCCGCGCGCGTCGACTCGGGAATATCGCGACGACCGTCGTACCACCAGTTTTGCTTTAAGCCGAAACGCTTGCCTGTTTGCGGCATAAATTGCCAGATACCACTGGCGCTGCGATGGGAGTAGCCATAGGGGTCAAAGGCACTTTCAACTATGGGCAGCAGGGCGATTTCGATGGGCATCTGCCGCTTTTCCACTTCTTCAACTATGTAGTAAAGATACGGTTCGGCGCGTTGTGAGATGCGATCCAGATAGGCTTGATGACGGGCATAATAATTACGCTCGGTCACCACAGGGCGATTTTGTGGTATGTCGATAGAGAGCTGGAAGCGAATGCGCTCCCATACATCATCAAAAACGGGTACCGGCTCTTCGCTGTCGGCCTCAAGCTGCTGCCCATCATCGAGCAGGTCCAGGGTGAGCGCTTCACTTATTTCTTGCGGGCTGGCGCCATTATCCGGTAATTGTGCCACCGGAGTGGTCTCGGTTGCCGTACAGCCCGTTAATAGTGCCAACAACAATGCCAGCGAATAGGTAATCTTGTTCATGAACCGTTAATTTTTGCAAAAACTGCGCGCATACTAGCAAAAAGTTATGAGCGTAGACAAATTTTGCACAGTTTGCCGAGCTCGCAATGGCCTTAGAAGTTATCCTTCCAGGCGCGCAGGGCGGCAAACTTGGCCGCCGCATCGTCCTGTTGTGGCCGATATTGCGGGGGAAGGGCGCTCAGGGCTATTTCATTGGCACGCAAAAATGGATTGATGCGTTTTTCCAGGCCTATGGTGCTCGGCAAGGTGTTTAGATCCTGCTCACGCTTGGCCTCGACCTCGCGTTTGTAGACTAAGACATCTGCATTATTGGGCTGACTGGCAGCAGCAAACTGCATATTGGCCTGCGTATATTCATGGGTGCAATAAACTTGTGTGTTGTCATCTAATGCCCGAAAAACCTGCATTGATTGCCACATCTGCTCGGCGCTGCCTTCAAACAGACGCCCACAACCGCCGCTAAACAGGGTGTCACCACAGAAAACCAGGCCGACTCCGATATAACAAATATGATCAAGCGTGTGTCCTGGGGTGGTATGAACTTTAAAGTCGTATCCAAGCACGCTTAGCGTATCGCCGTCGCCAAGTGCGACATCGACATCAGTAAAGGGACTGTTTTTAGGCCCGTACACTGTGATTTGTGGATAGGCCTGTTTGAGTGCGTCCACCCCTGTGGTGTGATCCCAGTGATGGTGGGTAATAAGGATGGCGGCCAGAGTTTTGCCTTGCTCCTTAAGGTAGTCAAAAACCGGCTCTGCCAGGCCTGGGTCGACGACCACTACCTGTTTATTATCGCTACCTTGTAGCGCCCAAATATAATTATCCTTGTAGGCTTTTATTGCCTCTACTTGCACCATGGGCCATTGCTCTATATCGTTAACATATTCATTAGTATAACGAGCTAATTGTGTGAAACCAGCACTGAGTTTGCAAAGACATCCGCCGCCCCATGCCTGGGGGCAGTTTCCTCATGGCGAGTATCTGCAAAGCGATATTGAACGCAAGATGCAGCCTTGGCTGGAGCGCATGTTTGGCTATCACCTGTTGAAAATAGGTGATCTCAGCGTGCAACTGGATACTTCCGCCAGTCCCATCAAGCACCAGGTTGGAGTGGCGGCGCGTACGCCAAAGGCCGGGGTGATTGCCGAGGTGGATGAGTTGCCCTTTGCCGAGGGCAGTGTTGATGCCTGTGTTTTAAGCCTGTGCCTGGAATACAACACAGATCCCCACCATATACTCAGGGAAGCCCATCGCACCCTGATAGCCGGTGGCTATATAGTTATTACTGGTTTTAATCCTCTTAGTTTTTGTGGCTTAGCCAGTTTGATGCCTTTTAGCCGAAAAAAATTACCCTGGAGCGGTCGTTTCTTTACCCCCTCAAGGGTTAAAGACTGGCTGGATTTACTGGGGTTTGAATTGGTTGCCGAGGAGCGTTTTTTGCACGCCTCTTTAGCGCGTGGCTCACGGTTATCCCGCTTTGCTCGCTGGCGCAGCTTTTGCCGTCATTATCTAAAACCCATGGGCAGTGTCTATATGCTGGTGGCGCGCAAAAGAGTGACACCTTTGACGCCAATCAAACCCAAGTGGCAGGCTCGTCCAACCTTTAAGCCTGCCATCAAGGGAGTGGAGGTGAGTCGCCGAGGACGCACCAACAAAACCTTAAAGGACCAGCGCCCCCTGTAGATTAAAGGGCACGGCGATATCCATCAGTCTTGGCTTGTTTAGGCTGGCATCTCGCAATTGGCGTTGGGCGATAAAATCCTCTTTGCGCTGTTGCAAATGCACATTTGCCTGGCGTTGCTCCAAGATTGTACTGTGGCAATCCAGGGCGCGGTCATTGGGCTGATAATCATGACAAACCCACACCTTGGTGTGCCCGGGTAGGGCCAGCAGGCGAGTGATGGAGTCATACAGCTGTGCTGCACTGCCATTGGGAAAATCGCAACGGGCGCTGCCGGAGTCCGGCATAAACAGGGTGTCGCCAATAAACACCTGATTATTGCAATAGAGGCTAATGCCATCGGGCGTGTGGCCCGGGGTGGCAATAATCTCAATATTCAGGTCACCCAGAGCTAAAATATCGCCGTCTTTAACATGCACATCGAATTGCGAGCCATCGGTGGCGCAGTCCAGTTGATAGATGGGTTTCAGGGTTTGTTGCACTTCGGTGATATGCTCGCTGACCACGATTTTCCCGTGACTGTGCTGGCGCAGGTAGGCGCAGGCGCTGAGGTGATCGGCATGAACATGGGTTTCAATGATCCACTGCAGCTGTAACTGATGCTTATTGATATAGGCCAGCAGCTTGTCGGCGCTGCTATAGCTGAGGGTATGCGACTCGCTGTTATAGTCGGCGACGGCGTCTATCACCGCCGCGACCTTAGTATGGGCGCAATAAAGAATGTAACTCAGGGTGTTACTGTCATCATGGAAAAAGGGAATGACCTTGAGTGACATAGCTATTCCAAAATTAGTTATAAGTTATATCCATTCGTTATATAACATTCACACCCTTGAGTAAAGTTAGCCTCGGCTAACGGCGGCGGCATCTTTGGGACTAACCTTGGTAGCCCTCATCCACCAATAAATTATGGCTCATGGCCGCGTCACGAGCTAAATCATCAACGATTTCATTTTCATCATGGCCGCTGTGACCCTTTACCCAGTGCCAGCTTACCTGGTGCGCAGTACGAGCTGCGTCAAGACGTTGCCATAGGTCGACATTCTTTACCGGCTGTTTATTGGCGGTGCGCCAGTTGCGCTTCTTCCAATTGTCTATCCAACTTTCAATGCCTTGTTTTACGTATTGGCTGTCGGTGGTGATATCGACATGACAGGGGCGTTTAAGGGATTCAAGGGCGACAATGGCCGCAAGCAGTTCCATACGATTATTGGTGGTGTTCTTATAGCCCTGGCTGAGCGTCTTTTGATGTTCTCCGTAGCGTAATAACACGCCGTAGCCGCCCGGTCCGGGGTTACCTAAACAGGAGCCGTCGGTATAAATTTCTACGCTTTTTTGCACGCTTTACCTTGTTATTATGTACAATGTCCGAAGCAGCAAAGATAGCAAATATGAGCGTAAACTGATATGGCGCAAAGACAAATAGTCCTAGATACCGAAACCACGGGCATCAACCCCAAAGACGGCCATCGCATTATAGAAATAGGCTGTGTGGAATTGGTTAATCGCCGCCTGACCGGCAATAACTTTCATGTTTATATCAATCCGCAACGGGGTATCGAAGACGAAGCCATAGATGTACACGGTATCACCACCGAATTTCTAAAGGGTAAGCCCTTGTATCATCAGGTAGCCGATGAGTTTCTTGACTATATTCGCGGTGCTGAGCTTGTCATTCATAATGCACCGTTCGACGTCGGCTTTATGGATCACGAATTTGCCCTGCTTAATCGCGGCCTGCCAAAAACCGCGGACGTCTGTGAGGTTCTTGACACCCTGGTTATGGCCCGAAATATGCACCCGGGTCAAAAGAACAGTTTGGATGCCTTATGTCGTCGCTATGATATAGATAACTCAAAGCGAACCTTGCACGGCGCCTTACTGGATGCCGAGATCTTGGCCGATGTTTACCTGGCCATGACCGGGGGCCAGAAAAAACTGAATCTAGCGCAAAATAACGAACAACAAGACAGTGCCAACAGCGGCGGTATTATCCGCCTATCGAGCGATCGAGCCCCGCTTAGTGTGATACGCGCCAGCGAAGCTGAGCTGGCTGAGCATGAAGAGCGTTTGGACTTGGTCGCCAAAGAGGGTGGCAGCTGTTTATGGCGTGGTGAATAAATACCAGGCTTTTACAACAAGGATGTGCAGGATAACGTGCCGTCTTTGTTATCCGCAGGCAATGAGTTGCCCTAGCGGGTTCCGGGCAAGTTGATTATTTGCTGATTGGTGCCTGTTTCGTCGTGTTTTCGCTCTGAAAAAGCCACTAATGTCAGGTGCTAATTTGCTGTTTTGGTGGAAAAAACAACAAGGCTATATCAGTGCTTTACAAGCAAACTTAGGTAAAAATGGCTCAAAAAGTGATAAATCAGGTGAAATTTTAAACCTTTCGATGCCAGATGACTAAAAAAGCCTTAAAATTTCAAAAAAACTGTTGACTCACCAAGGGGTGATTCGTATCATTCACGCCGCTGTCAGGGCAGAGTCCTGAACAGTTTGGATAAAGCGGAGTGGTAGTTCAGTTGGTTAGAATACCGGCCTGTCACGCCGGGGGTCGCGGGTTCGAGTCCCGTCCACTCCGCCAATTATCCCAGTTTGCTTACTCTGTGGAGTGGTAGTTCAGTTGGTTAGAATACCGGCCTGTCACGCCGGGGGTCGCGGGTTCGAGTCCCGTCCACTCCGCCAGTTAAGCAAACACAATATTCCTTCGCGGAGTGGTAGTTCAGTTGGTTAGAATACCGGCCTGTCACGCCGGGGGTCGCGGGTTCGAGTCCCGTCCACTCCGCCATTAGGAATAATTAAAGAATATAGATACTGCGGAGTGGTAGTTCAGTTGGTTAGAATACCGGCCTGTCACGCCGGGGGTCGCGGGTTCGAGTCCCGTCCACTCCGCCATTT
>NZ_PQCE01000029.1:0-61280 GCF_002964725.1 Pseudoalteromonas sp. T1lg76 | reverse complement strand
CTGCTGATCGCCTGTGGCGTGGCAAAGTCCACCTGCACCCAGGACGGATCTTCTACACTTGGCGCACCTTGCCAATCATTATGGTCGAGCCACTTGGTTTGCACGTCTTTATCGAAGGCCTTATCGGCGCTTTCCGCATCACTGATGGCATTGCGGGCACTGATGGTGGCATCCAGCATGGTTTGCACCGTGCTCACTTCCTTAAGCGGCCCTGTGCTATTTGCCTCATCAAACAAGGGCAAGGTTAAATCAACAATAGACGCACCACTGAACCCTAACTCAGCGCTCAAGGGATGCCGTTCAATGGCATCGAACAGACGTTGGCGAAAACGCTCGAGCGCCTCGGCATCATCCGCCAAGGCCGCACTGATATCGGCTTGTGCAGCACTCAAATTAGCGGCGAGGGTTTCGCCGATATTCAGCTCGGCAAAAGCGGCATTGAGCAATGACAACTTAATGCTGGCTTCATCGATTAATGGGGTTTGGCACTGCTGCTCACCGGCCTCGTCGGTCTCGCATTGCTCTACACCTTGAAAGTTGGCCAGGCTATGGGCACTGACCACGGGCGTTTCAAAAACATTGGTGTTGTTGGTTTGCCAGCCCATGATACGCAGCAGTAAGGCTGACATATCCGCTTGCGCCAGCGCCATCAACTCGGCACTGGAGACATTGCGGCCGTTGGCAATTTCCTGCTCCACCAAAAACGTCGCCAAGGTGGTCAGGGCGTTGACCTGCATGCTTGCATCCGCCTCACCATCGGCCTGATTGCCATAGGGCACGCTCACCTGAGCCAAGGTGCTTAGCTGCGCACCGACAAGGGCGTCGCCGCTTAGCTCTTGGGCAATTTGCGCATCGCCACACATGAGCGCATCACACACCATACTCGATTGCGCCGTGGTGCTGGCTGTCACCTTCACCGTGGTATTAATACCAAATCCTGGTGCGCCCGTGACGGTGAAAAACACCTCGCCTTGGGTATCTGATATAGCCTCGGCATCGATGCCAAGCTCGGTGCCATTTAGGCTGGCCACACTTATCTGCGCGCCACTTAAGGTCCCTTTGACCACTGAGCCTGCGAGCTCTGCGGCCGTACTTGCCGCAGCAACCGGGACGTCTTGAGGGTTAGGATCATCACTGCCGCCGCAGCCACTTAGCACAGTGCACAGTACCAAGGGCACCGATGTCACCTTGATAAAATTAGACTTTTTCATATTGCTACCTTGTTCTTTACTGATGCGCACCGCCCGAAGCTGGGCATTATTGCTCTTCTTTCTTGCCATCAATTCGGGCCTAAATGCGCATGTCACATAATGAGTTAATTAAAAACGATACGTTAAGCCGGCATAGTAGCGACGACCGCTGTAGCTGCTGCTGCGTAACCTGGCCTTGCTGTCCTCACCATAAAAGGTTCTTGGCTCCTCCTCGGTCAAGTTGATCACCGAGGCGCTAAAGGACAGGTTATCCATCAAGCTATAGGAAGCGTTTAAGTCGACCTGTTGGTAGGGCTCCTGGTAGACGGTCAAGCCATCGGCAAGGCCCAGTGCGGTCTTGCCGCGACGGTTGTAGGAAGCGCGAACACTGAAGGTGTCGTTCTCAAAGTAAGCAGAGAAGTTGAACTGGTTATCGGCGCTGCCCACCAGAGCAGACTCACCTACCTTTTCACCATCGACACTGACATCCGCCTGGTTGGTGTCATTGAGGGTGTAGTTGGTGTTAATGCCGAAACCGTTATCAAAGGCGTGCTGGGCGAATATCTCAATACCGCGCGAGGTAGCATTGGTACCGTTTGCCGTGGTGGTAAAGGGCGTCACCGTGATCTCCCCTTCGGGCACGATCATCTCACCGGTATTGGGGTTGGTAAAACCGTCAAAAGGACGTACAGAGGTGATAATCAAGGGCACGATAAAGTTATCTACGTCCTTGTTAAACAGCGCGATACCAACCGCAGAGCCCTCCCCATAATAGTATTCGGCGGAGATATCCATTTGCACCGACTCGTAGGGTTTTAAATCCTTGTTACCACCAGATCCCTGCCAACCCGGCTCAACCGGGTTACCACGGAATTCCAGGCGATCGTCGGCCCACTCCTGAGAGATAAAGGTCAGTTGCTCCGGAGCCCCTAGATCGTTATATGGGGCGCGCGACATGGTTTTCGCCGCGGCGGCGCGCAGCACCAGGTTGTCGGTGGCATCCCACACCAGGTTTAAACTGGGTAAGAACTGATGGTCGGTGGAGGTGCGGCCAATGGTTTCTTCCACATCGAGTAAACGGCGCTCACCAAGGATGTCTTCCTGGGTAACATCATCAATGTCGTCCAGGAAGAAATTGATCTTGTCCGAAGACATAATATCGGTTTCGGTTTTTACGTAACGGACACCGACATTGCCGCGCAGGCTTTCATAGGAAAAATCCGCCTGCACATAAGCTGCGGTGATTTTCTCTTCGATATCAAAGACAAAATCCGGCTCTTTGCGGGTGTACTTGGCGTATTCACTGGTGACGATATCGCGGTATTTGTCCCAGTTAATGGTGGGCATGACGTTAACATCAAAACCACCGGGAATGTTCTGCTCTGAACGGCTATTAAGCACATCTTCCAGGTTTGGCATACCACCGATCCACTGGTAGGAAACCTCGTCGATGGCACCTTGGCTAAATGGATCAAGTGTACCGTTAGCGATGCCCGCCGCCCCCTCTTGGGTGATAAAGAAGGTGTTATTGGTTTCGCGGTGCAAGCTGGTCTTACGGTGTTTCACCCCCACCCGCAGGGTATCAACCCAACCCGAGCTCAAATGATAGCTAAAATCCAATTGCCCATAATCTTCTTCCAGATCACTGACGATATAACTCGAGCCGGTCGAGCCCGGATCCGGGTCGCCGGCAACACCCCCCAGCAGGTTATCCAGAAGGGCTGGATCCGTATACAAGGAGACGCGGTCACCCAAACGCCAGCCGGCAAAGGCCGCTGCATTTTCCACCCGGCCGGAATCACTGCGACCGGCGGGCTGGCCACTTTTGTACGCCGCACGCCAAGATTCAGACGGGCCTCCACTGGCCTTGGTGCGACCAAATTTACCTTTTAAGTCATACACCTCGCCGCTGTATTCAAAGCCGAAGTCATAGGTGTCTGAGGTGTCTTCTTCAAGGGTATAACTGCCTATAATCCAGGGGAATTCCATATTTCCCTCAGTGCCACCGGCGCCCGTGGTAAAGTCCATGCCCGTCACTATGGTGCCGCTCTGATCAAGCTCAACCCCAACTAGGTGATTGGGGTTGTATTTCCATTCCGGGATCCACATTTGCGAGGTGGTTCTGTCCTGGCCCAATTCAAAATGGAAGTAGTTAAAGGTCAGCTCTAGGGTATCCATGGGTAGCCACTGCAAGGTGGTTTGAATCCCTTCACGCTCACGCTTTTCTTTGGTTACCCCAACGCCGGCAACCTGAGGCGCCCAGACGCCGTCATACACATTGCCATAAGCATCTTCTAAGGCGGCGAAACGTCGGCTGCTGTCGGTAATTTCATTGCCCTGGGTATCAACCGCGGGTAGATCTGAGCTGGTGGCCCAGCGCCAGCCACCGCCGCCACTCATATCTCCGCCTAACGAGCGGTTGGTGCGGTCCTGACGAGAATAACCGACTAACACACCCAGGTTCTCCTCATCATTTTTCCATGAATACACGCCGTTGAAGTTGGGCTCGTATTTTTCGGTGACATCGGCATAGGTGTATTCGAGGTTTAGGGCGCCAGAATTGGCATCCATATCCAATGGCTTACGGCTGTGGATAATCACGGTCCCACCCACCCCACCTTCATCTAAGCGCGCCTCTGAGGACTTAAATACTTCCACGGATTGCACCATGGTCGAGGGCAGTAAGGAGTAACTAAATGAACGTGACGGTGAGCCCGGAGACGAGGCAATAAAGTTACCATTGAGTTGGGTAAAGGTCAGATCCGATGACAAACCGCGAATACTAACGTTTTCCCCTTCACCGCCGCTGCGGGAGATAACGATACCGGGAACTCGCTGCAAAGAGTCGGCGACGTTTTTATCTGGGAACTTGCCTATGTCTTCGGCGGTAATGGCATCGACAATGGCATTGGACAGGCGTTTAATTGCCATATTTTCTGCCATTGAAGCACGTATGCCGCGCACTTCGATGGTTTCTATTTCTTTTTTATCTTCGTCTTCTTCGACGCTGGGGTCGGCATAGGCTGCATTTCCCGCCGCCATCATTGCTAAAAACAGTGCAGACTTTGTGAACCGCTGCGCATGACCCGCGCCTCGTCGGTTGTTCTTATTGTTGGCCATTTCAGTCTCCAAGTATCTTTCTTATTGTTGCTCGCCAAACAAAAGACTGACGAGAAATGTCGCCTACGTTCCTATTACTGCCTTACTTTTCACAAGTTAATAGTTTGTAAAACTTGCCCACAGAATAGAGTCATGACCAGTTGGAGCGATAATATAAATTCGGTGAGCTCTAAGACAAAATCGGCGTATAGACTAAAAAAAGATCCAATTAACTACGGCCTGATTTATAGTGCACACCCTATAAGAATGGCTAACCCAGAATCAAAACAAAAACGATAACACCATGATTAAAAAGGATTTATAAGATTAAAAAACAAATGAGATTGAAACGGTGACAAAAAGAAAAAACACAGCAAGGGGGATCAATGAACGCCGACAATAGTAAAATTCTTGAAGTTTGTCTGAATGCGGACAATCTTCAGATGCTTATACAGAACCTTGCTGTGGTGTGCAACAGTGGTGCTCGGCGCATTGAGTTGTGCGCCAACATGGCCCAAAACGGCACCACACCGAGTACTCAGGCCATGGCACTCGCCGGTGAGTTAGTGACGGCAAATACCGAGCTACTTGTGATGATCCGCCCCAATACCCACTCCTTTAGAGTGGATACGTCAACCTTAGCGCAGATGCTTAACAGCATAGAAGCGGCCGCCGCCCATGGCGCCACTGGGGTCGTCTTTGGCGCCCTGAGCGTAGCGGGCAAAGTAGACGCTCCAGTAGTACAGGCCCTGGTGAAACAGGCTAAACAAGCTGAACTCACATGCACCTTTCATCGTGCTTTTGATGCCATCGACAATCAATTCAACGCCCTGGATACCCTGATAAACCTCGGGTTAGATCGGG
Organism: Pseudoalteromonas sp. T1lg76; assembly: GCF_002964725.1. Lineage (NCBI taxonomy): Bacteria > Pseudomonadati > Pseudomonadota > Gammaproteobacteria > Alteromonadales > Pseudoalteromonadaceae > Pseudoalteromonas > Pseudoalteromonas sp. T1lg76. Next base: position 56,127 of record NZ_PQCE01000029.1, on the reverse strand, counting down.
TGCTCAGCAGCGGCACTCCCTGGCAAAGTGGCCTGGGCGCTGCGGCAGGGATAGAACGCCTACGGGCATTAGTAAGGCATGCCGGCGGCCGTATTGAAGTGGTCGCAGGCGGCGGGGTAACGGCGGAAAATGCCGGAGCCCTTTGGCAAACCCTAGCGCGTGAAGGCGGCCCTCTTTCACTGCACAGTTACGGCGGCGTACACAAGGCGCAAGACCAGGTATCACATTCGGCTCTCGAGGCAATACTAGATGCAACAGACTAAACAGGATACGCAAACGCCCAGCATTCCCAGGCTTTATCTCGGTATTGATGGCGGTGGCAGTAAATGCAAGGTGCGCCTTGAAGATAGCAATGGCTTATTCCTCGCCGAAGCGACATCGGGACCCGCCAACATAGCAACTTCCTTCAATCAGGCCCAGGAATCGATCACCGAGGCTGCTGTACGTGCTTTGATGTACGCCGATTTGCCTCTTGAGAAATTAAACACCATCCATGCCTGTGCAGGCTTGGCCGGGGCTTCAGTGCCATCGGCCTTAAACAAAATGATGCAATGGCAACATCCATTTGCACGCTTGGATATCACCACGGATATGCATATCGCCTGTGCCGGCGCTCATCAAGCCGCTAAGGGCGCGGTGATCATTATCGGTACCGGGTTTTGTGCCGGCGCCATAGACCAAGGCCGGATGCTTGAATTTGGCGGCCACGGGCTGCTGCTAAGCGACGGCGCCAGCGGTGCCTGGTTAGGGCTAAACCTGGTGCGCCATACACTGGAGGTACTGGATGGTCTAACAGTTTCATGCCCCTTGAGTGACGCCCTGTTGCAATACACCCATTGCAACACCGCGGGAGAGCTTACGGCGCAAAGCATTAATGCCACGCCGGGCTATTTTGCCCAGTTTGCTCCTTTGGTGTTTAGTCATGGCCATGAAGCCTTGGGGAAAGCGCTCCTCAGCCAAGCCGCTTGTTATGTATCTCGCTATATCGACCATTTACAACATCAAGGCTTTAGCCGCATCTGTTTGATGGGCGGCGTTGCTCATGCACTCGAGCCCTGGCTCAGCGATGAACACCGCGACCTGCTCACCCCCATGCAGGCAACACCGGAAAGTGGCGCGATTGCGTTGTTGCACCATAGACTGGAGGGTTAGGGTCTGTTTGCAGAATCTAACCCTCGATAGTTTCCCGCAGCTTGGAAGGCACATCACCAAAGAGGCGCTTGAATTGTTTGCTGAAATAGCTGGGCTCGGCAAAGCCACATTGGTACGCCACCTGCGACACCGGCAGTTGCGTTTCCACCAGCAGTTTGCGGGCATTCTCAAGGCGCACTTCGTTAATGTACTGGTTGGGCGTTTTTGCCAGATGCTTTTTAAAGCGACGCTCCAGCGCACTCACCGATAGGTGCGCCAACTCGGCGAGCTCTTCGATGCCAATATGACGATGAAAATGGCTGCGAATATACTCCACCGGCGCCTCAATGGCCTTCACATGCGACAAAGCCTTGGACGTTTTTTGCAAATGGCGCGTTACGCCATAGGTGCCGATGATCTTCCCTTGCTCATCTTTTAGCACATGCTTGGAGGTAGAAAACCAGCCGAGCTCTCCCCTGTCCGTGTAATTCAGCTCCAAGCGGTCGGTCACCACATCCCCCTGCATCACCCGCTTATCGTCATTCACATACTGAAACGCCAAGTGTTTAGGGGAAAAGTCGAAGTCCGTTTTAAACAGGATCTGGTCGAGAGACTTAAACCCTTGGTGCTCGATAAAGTGTTGATTACCATGCAGGATTCTACTGTCGGTATCCTTTACCCAAAAAAGAATGTCGGGGATCAGATCAAAAGCAGCAATCAATTGATTTACGCCGACTTTATGTAGAAATTCGGTACGTTCCATGGGCTTGCGCATACTCAAATTAAGGGGCTCGTGCTTTTATTGTAAACGCCGATTTTGTTGCATTGTCAACCGAATTTTTATTATCCCCCAAGCAGCCCACTTCCCTATTATCGATAACACGATGTTAACTAAACTCATAAGCACGGTGTTTTTCAACCCTGTTTTACACCCGAGCGCTAGCACCCTGCTTATAGGAAATATTAGATGAGTATCAAACGAATTCGAATGGCCATGGTCGGCGGTGGCGAAGGTGCCTTTATCGGCGCGGTACACCGTATTGCGGCTCGCCTGGACGGGCAAATAGACTTGGTCGCCGGCGCTTTTAGTTCAGATCCAAAGCGCTGCCTAAGCACGGGACAGACACTCGGGCTGGACCCGGCGCGTTGCTATGGGGATTATCAAAGCCTAATCACGGGGGAAGCCCAGCTAACGGCGGATAAACGCGCCGACTTTATCGCCATCGTCACGCCCAATCACTTGCACTTCCCGGTGGCTAAAATGGCCATCGAACACGGCTTCCATGTGCTCTCGGATAAACCGGCTACTCTCACCTTTGCTGAAGTACAACAGCTTGCTACCTTGCTTGAACAAAATACCAGCCTGTACGGTTTGACCCATACCTACACAGGTTACCCCATGGTCAAAGAGGCCAAACAGCGCGTTATCTCCGGTGAGCTTGGCGCCATTCGCAAGGTGGTAGTGGAGTACTCTCAGGGCTGGCTGTCGCAAGCGACGGATGAGCAAGGCAAACAGGCGAAGTGGCGCTTGGATGCCAACACGTCTGGCATTAGCTGCTGTATGGGTGACATAGGCGTTCATGCCGCCAACCTGGTGGAGTATGTCAGTGGCTTGGCCATCACCGAGCTCTGTGCCGATCTTAACCAGGTATTGCCGGGGCGCGCCTTAGATGATGATGGCACCGTGTTACTGCGTTTCAATAATGGTGCCAAAGGCGTGCTAATGGCCAGCCAAATCGCTGTCGGCGAGGAAAATAATCTGCGCCTGCGCATTTATGGTGAACATGCCAGCCTGGAGTGGGCACAAATGGAACCCAATAGTCTCTGGCTTCGCCCCCATAATGCCCCCGCGCAATTGTTGCGTGCTGGTGTAGGCCCCCTGAGTGAGGCCGCCATGACGGCACTGCGTACTCCCGCGGGCCACCCTGAGGGTTACCTCGAAGCCTTTGCCAATATTTACCGCAACTTTGCGGCGCAGATCAGCGCGTACAAGGCGGGTCAGGTTTCGAGTAACGAGGCATTTGATGTACCCGGCATCGACCAGGCCGTTCGTGGCATGGCGTTTATTTACAATGCCGTTGCGGCGTCTAAGCAAGACAGCAAGTGGCACCCTTTCACGATGGATCACTAAAACGTATGAAACAAATTAAAGGACCAGCCATTTTTCTTGCCCAGTTTGTCGGCGATGAAGCACCGTTTAACAACCTGCCTAACATTTGTCGCTGGGCCGCAAGCTTGGGCTATAAGGGCATACAAATCCCCAGTGGCGACAAGCGCTTATTTGACCTTGAGCAAGCCGCGCAGTCACAGGAATATTGCGACTCGATTCAAGCCATAGTCAAGGGTGCGGGACTGTGTATCACAGAGTTGTCCACCCACCTGCAGGGCCAGTTGGTTGCCGTGCATCCCGCATATGATGAGATGTTTGATAACTTTGCTCCAGATGAAGTTAAGGGCCAACCTCAGGCGCGGCAAAAATGGGCTACGGAGCAATTGCTGATGGCCGCCAAGGCGAGTCAGCGTCTGGGCTTAAAAAGCCACGCCACCTTCTCCGGAGCGCTGCTGTGGCACACCATGTACCCTTGGCCGCAGCGTCCACAAGGACTTGTTGAGCAGGGGTTTGAGGAATTAGCAAAACGTTGGCTGCCGATTTTGGATGCCTTCGATAAGGCCGGAGTAGATGTCTGCTATGAACTGCATCCCGGTGAGGATTTACACGATGGCGCCACCTTTGAGCGCTTCTTGGCGGCGACCAATAATCATCCACGGGCGCAGATCCTCTACGATCCCAGTCACTTCGTCTTACAACAGTTGGACTATCTGCAATTTATTGATATCTATCACCAACGCATTAAAGCCTTTCACGTCAAAGACGCCGAGTTCAATGCCAGCGGCCGCGCCGGTGTGTACGGCGGTTATCTGGACTGGCAAGCGCGTCCGGGACGTTTCCGCTCCCTAGGCGATGGCCAGATAAACTTTGGTGCCATTTTCAGCAAATTGACCCAGTACGGGTTCGACGGCTGGGCTGTGCTGGAGTGGGAATGCTGCATCAAGCACCCCGAGTCGGGCGCTCGCGAGGGAGCTGAGTTTATCGCCAAGCACCTGATCACGCCCACCGACAAAGCATTTGATGATTTCGCCGGGGCCAGTACCGACAGCGAACGCAACAAACGCATTTTGGGCATTAACTAATGAGGACACCCACAATGGATAATAATCATAATAACCGCCTTGTGTTTCGCCTATGCTGTATTGCATTGGTTGTAACCTCAATGACCTTCGCTATTCGCGCCGGCATTCTCGGTCAGTTAGGCGAGCAGTTTTCGCTCAGCGATACCGAACTTGGCTGGGTAAACGCCATGGCTTTCTTAGGCTTCCCTATTGCGACTATGGTCGGTGGCGCTATCTATAACGCCATCGGTGCGAAAAAATTGGTGGCGCTGGCCTTTGTCTGCCACTTCGCTGGTTTGGTAATGACCATTTACGCCGATGGCTTTTGGGCGCTGCTGCTTTCTACATTCTTAATTGGCTTCGCCAACGGTTCGGTTGAGGCCGGCTGTAACCCGCTTATCGCCGAAATGTATCCCAATAACAAAACCACCATGCTTAACCGTTTTCATGTCTGGTTCCCGGGCGGCATTGTCATTGGTGCCCTGGCCTCAAATGCCATGACCTCAAGTGGCTTTAACTGGCAATGGCAGGTGGGTCTTATCATCATACCAACCATCATTTATGGTTTGATGATGTTCAAGGCACAATTCCCGCAATTCGACACTCGCACACACTCAACATTGAGTAATTTGAAGAACTTATTCTCACCTGTATACCTCTTCTTAGTGGTGTGTATGACGCTAACGGCCACCACTGAACTGGGTACACAACAATGGATTGAGCGAATTTTAGGTGCTTCTGGTGCATCCCCTATGATGATCCTTGCCTTGATAACAGGTTTGATGGCTATTGGTCGTTTTTTTGCCGGGCCCATAGTGCATAAATTTAACCCAACGGGTGTGCTCTTGGGCTCAGCGGTCTGTGCGACAGCAGGTATTTTCGTGATGAGCCAAGCCACCGGCAGCATGGTTTACGTAGCTGCTGTGCTATTTGCTATCGGTGTAACCTACTTTTGGCCAACTATGCTCGGTTGCGTGGCTGAATACACGCCAAAAACCGGTGCATTGGGCATGTCGCTTATCGGCGGTGCCGGCATGTTCGCAGTGAGTTTGTGGAATCCAGTCATTGGTAGCTGGATTGACAATGCACGTACGCAGGCACAGGCCGCAAATATTGACGCGCAACAAGCTGAATTACTTGCGGGTCAAGCAGTGCTAGGAAACATTCTACTGTTCCCAGCCATCCTTATCTTCGCCTTTTTAGGCTTTTATTTTTATATCAAGAACAATAAGGGCGCACCAACACACGCCCAAGTAGCAACAAGTAAAGACTAACAAGGGTTTCCTACTATGAAAAATTCGATTAAAGCCCTACCGTTAATGTTCGCTCTAAGCTCCACGGCCTGTGCGTGGGCGCAGGACAACCAATTAACGGAGCAAGAGCAACAAGCCGGTTGGCAATTGTTATTTGACGGCAAAGACATGTCGCAGTGGCGTAACTTCAAAAGTGATGGCCTGAATAAACAGTGGCAGATAGAAGATGGCGCCATGACCTTAACCGCCGGGGGCGGCGGCGATATCCTCACCAAGAAAAGCTATGACGACTTTGACCTGCAATTGCAGTGGAAAATCGCCCAAAAAGGCAACAGTGGCATTTTCGTGCTTGTGGATGAAAAAGGCAGTGCCATCTACTCCCATGCCCCGGAAATCCAAATTCTCGATAATAAAGAGCACCCGGATAACAAGGTTGACTCGCACCTGGCAGGCTCAATTTATGATTTATTCGCAGCCCCAAGCAGTGCGCATAAAGTAGCTGGCCAGTGGAATGATGTGCGCATTCGTCTGCGCGATAACCACCTCGAGGTATGGCAAAACGGCGTCAGCACCACCAGCATAGTGATAGGCAGCACCACCTGGAATGCCTTGGTCGCCAACAGCAAGTTTGCTACTTGGCAGGGCTTTGCCCAGGGCCAAGGTGGGCACATTGGCTTGCAGGACCACGGCGACCGCGTGTGGTTTAAAAATATCAAGATTAAGGAGCTGTAGTGATGGCAAAATTTGATCATAAAGTGCTGGTTGTCGGCTCTGGCGCCGGTGGCGCCATGGCGGCCTATACTCTGGCTAAGCTGGGTCACAAGGTGCTAATGCTCGAAGCGGGACGCGACTATAACCCAAAAACCGAAAGCCCCATGTTTAAGCGCAATAGCGAAGCGCCCTTAATGGGCGCCGGCAACAAAGACAAAAACTTTGGTTTTTATGACGCCACGGTAGATGGCGGCTGGCAAGTACCCGATGAACCATACACCGAAGCAGAAGGCACCGACTTTTACTGGTGGCGCGCGCGCATGCTAGGCGGTCGCACCAATCACTGGGGTCGCTACTCGCTGCGTTTTTCCGAACATGACTTTAAAGCGAAAAGCCGCGACGGCCATGGTGCTGATTGGCCATTTGAATACCAAGATCTTGCTCCTTGGTACGATAAAACCGAGGCCATAGTCGGGGTGTGTGGCACCAACACCGGCCTAGATGATATGCCGCCGTCTTCTGAAGGCATTTTGCAGCCGCCACCCAAACCCCGTGTTCCAGAGTTACTTGTAGCTGCGGCGGCGAAAAAGCTTGGCATTCCTGCAGCACCCATGCACCGCGCTGTGCTTACCCGCCCTCTTGACGACCGTATGGCCTGTTTTTATGCCACTCCCTGTGGCAGTGGCTGCTCCATAGGTGCGGCATTCCAAACCACCACCTCCCTTATTCCCTTGGCAAAAAAGACGGGGAACTTGGAAGTGCTCACCGATGCCATGGTTAAGTCCGTGTCCGTGGACGATAACGGCAAGGTCACGGGTGTCACCTATGTGGATAAGAAAACCATTACCGAGCATGCCATCAGCGCCGATGTGGTGATCCTGGCGGCCAGCGCCTGTGAGTCTGCGCGCATTATGTTGAATTCCAAGTCCGCGGCGCACCCCAATGGTGTTGCCAATTCCAGCGGCCAAATAGGCAAAAACCTGATGGACAGCACAGGTGCCTGGTTGGGAGCACAGATCCCTGCCTTGAAAGGTCGCCCGCGTTACAACGAAGACGGCCATACCGCAAACCACCTGTTTATTCCTTGGTGGGGGCATAAGGCTCAGGCACAAGGAGAACTTGATTTTCCACGTGGTTACCACTTCGAGATCAGCAGCGGCTTCCGCCAACCTGGTTCCGGCGTATCTGGTGATAAACAAGGCTATGGCCCTGAGCTTAAGCAGCAAATTCGTGATGCATACGGCTCTTACGTTGGTTTCGCTTTGCGCGGTGAGATGCTGCCCAACAAAGATACCTATATGGAGATTGACCCAGAAGTGAAAGACAAATGGGGTATCCCTGTGTCTAAATTCCACTTCAAATGGTCAGACAGAGAACTTAAGCAAATTGAGCACGGCCTCAAAACTGCTAAACAAATCCTAGAGACCATGGGCGCAACCATCGGTGAACTGCCCTCTGCCGAACAGGCGATTTCAAAAGGGGGAGAAATCATTCACGAAGTTGGCACCACGCGCATGGGTAGCTCACCAAAAGAGTCGGTTACTAACCAATGGGGCCAAACATGGGATTGTGACAATCTATTTGTTATGGATGCCGGTGTATTTGCGTCTAACCCACATAAGAACTGCACGCTTACGATCATGACGTTAGCTATGCGCAACTCAACTTGGCTCAGCGAACAAATTGGCAAAGGAGCGTTATAATGCACCATCAAGACAGAGACAACGCCTATCAATACAAATCAGGGATGACTCGTCGCGAGTCACTCAAATGGCTAGGCTTATTAGCAGCTGGTTCAGCGGTCACCCTCACGTCAGCTTGCTCCAAAGCGCTTGATGTCACTGCAGCAAGCAGCAAAGGGCATTGGCCAGATTTAGATCTGAAACCCATTACCGCACCGGGCTATGGTACTGATCCAAACTTAGTGATCCCGCCGCAGTCGCCTTGGCCACTTACTTTAAGTGCAGCTCAGCTCACTTTAGTCGCTGTGTTAGCGGATTGGATTGTGCCACGCGAGGGCTCAATTCCTTCTGCATCGGAATTAGAAGTGCCAGCTGTCATTGATGAGTGGGTCAGTGCGCCTTATGAGGGACAACAACGCGACCGCATTACTATTTTGAATGCGCTGGCCTGGATAGACGATGAGGCTCAGCTGCGCTTTAAGGCCAGGTTTGCCGCCCTGAATCGCGCTCAGCAGCAGGCGATTATGGACGATATCGCCTATTACTCAGATAAAACCCCTGAGCAGTTTAAGCGCATTGGTAAAGCCTTTTTGCGCTTTAAAGATTTAGTGTTGGGAGCGTTTTTCTGCTCTCCGCAAGGCTGTAAAGACATTGGCTACTTAGGCAATGTGCCTATTGGCGGCGACTATCCAGGGCCCAGTGCACAAGCCAAAGCCCACCTCGATAAGGTGCTAGATGAGCTCGGACTCAGTACCTACGCCTACCAGGATTAATACATCTAGCGCACCGCAGAGCCCATTTATGGGCTCTAATTTTATGGACTCAAAATGAAATATATTTCTTTTAACCCGATTGTTTGGCTTTGTGTTTTAGCTTTGTCTCTGCCGACGGCGGCAAAACAGCCGCAGATTAAGACCCCTCCCATCAGCGTGCAGCTTTGGTCTGTAAAAGAGGCCCTTAAAGCCGACTTTCACGGAACCCTTGAGGCACTTGCGAACATGGGCTTTGCCGGTGTTGAATTCGCCGGAGACTTTGGCCCCTATGGTGACAACCCCAGCGCCCTTAAGAAAACACTGGCCAAGCTTGGTCTTCAAGCCAGCAGCGCCCATATCGGCTTTGATGTCCTCACTGAACAAAAGCTAGCCCACACCCTGCTGTTTTATAAAACACTCGGAGTTAACACCCTGTATGTTCCCTGGGATGAGCGTGCCTGGGATGCCATCCGAATAACCCAGTTTACCGAGCAACTAAGCGCCGCTCATGCACAAGCCCGGCACTTCGATATGGAGATCGGTTTTCATAACCATGAACGTGAGTTTGAACCCTATAAAGAGGCGACGTTTTGGGACTATATTGCCACCCACACCTCGAACTCCTTGCCATTGCAACTGGATATAGGTTGGGTACATTACGCTCAACAGGACGTTCAGGCCTTAATTAAGGCCTACCCGCAGCGTACCCGCTCTGCGCACATTAAGGTGGTCGCCAAAAACAATGGCCTTAGCCCCATTTTAGGAAACAATGGTTTTCAGTGGGATGAAATCATTCAGACTTTGATTGCTGAGGGTAAAACCCAGTGGCTGGTATTAGAGCAGGAACAATATCCCGAGCAGATGACTCCATTGCAAAGTGTGGCGGCATCAAAGCAAGGACTGGATAAGGTACTCGCGCGTCTTCAGAACTAATCTAACCCGGCCTTTTTCCCCACACAAAAAACGCCACCCCTAAGGTTGGCGTTTCATTATTTGTTTGCTACTCGCTAAATACACTGTGCGGTCATATCCCAATCATTTTTGCGATTGATATTTGCGGTGATGCTGGTGCATACCTTTTTCGCTTCCTGATCGGTTAGACCCCAAAAGATCAAGGCGCCTTTACGGGCGTCGCGATTGCCGTTTAAATGAATATAGTGAGTACGCGCCGGCTGTTGCTGCAACATGGAGGCATAGCGCTTATCCAGGCTTTCTTTGCACTCAAAAGTGACATGGGAGCAAAAGTTCTCCTCTACGCACTGATCCACAAAGTCCTGAACCAGATTGGCATCACAGGCACCTTCCTTATATCTGTGCCCCACTCCGATCATCTCAATCTCACGCCCTGGTAAGTTGTAAGTGATACGAGCCTGGGCATACACCATTTCCCGCTCTGGGGTAAAAATCTCACTATTATTGTAGAAATAATAAATTGCCGCGCCGATTGCTGCCAATATTAATATATTTTTCATTTAGTTACCTCTTCGTCCATTGAAGTTTTGAGTAGCCAGTGTAGAACAGTTTTGTACCTAATCCAAATATGCTCCGAATAAGTGCTAAGCAGACCTTTGCCGTTAAAAGCAATCACCCGCATAAGAGCTATACTCTATAAACAGATTGGAGCATGAATTATGAGCCAAAAACGAGCCTTTTATCGCGTCCACAACAAGGTGATTTATATGTCATTTAAGCGCTCTTTTGCGAATGAAAATGACGGCACGGAGTTGCAGTCGCCATCCCCTAAAAAGCTCGCTCAAGTAATTAGGCTAAAACCTAAGCATTACCGGCATTAAGACAAGCATTAGGACGATATCGCCGCGACAAATATACAAGGTTGAAAGCCTAAGGTTACGCCGTATCTCTAAAAAATGCATACTTCCTATAAACCAACCGGCTTAATTCCAGATGTAAGGGAATAAGCAAAATATAAATATAATCCGCAAGCCAGTAGCCAAAATCAATCAGCCACTGCACATATTCTGTAAACCCAAACGTGCTAAGTTGGGGAGCCAAGAAAGTGCCAATAAGCATAAACGGCAAGGCAAAAAGGAAAAATAGAAATTGCACTATGGTCGCCAGCCCTATTACAAGGGCAAAGAATAAAAAGGCGTTGGTTGCTTGCATGCGTTTAGCGTACAAGTAAGGGATGCAGGGGGAGGCCAATAAGAAGAACAGCATTATCCAACCAGCCATTATGATCTCAACTCTTTGAAGAGGCGCCCCATCAATACCAAACCCAGACATGAAAGAGAGGTCGCCAGGCCACCTACCAGCCCCAACAGAAGAGTCCCTTGTAGGGGCATTTGTATCAATATGCCCAAGATAGCAAAGGTGATACATCCATATATTAAAAACCGTAACACAATCATAAATCCTCCATGATCATACCTATTTTTTCATGCTCCAGTTAGCTGGGCTGAGGCTGCCCTCGCAAGCTATCCAGCCACTGCTGCGGGTTGGCCAGAATAAACTCGTAGGCTTGTCCGTTGATTAAGGTGATTTTAATCGCCTCGCTCAATAGTGGAATTACACCCCCACCCTTTGCTGATGTGCTTTGCACAGTGGCAATACTGCTACGAGAAAAGGTATAGGGCCCAAGGCCGAATGTTTCATTGAAGGGGCTAAATTGCAGTTCAGTTTCGGTTAAAACCAGTTCGCCGTCGGCGCGTGCCACACCGCACTGAGCCGTGGCATTAGCCGACTTTAAAATAGACGCTGACATATCACACTCCTTTGCAACTAGGTTGCTATTCGTCCCAAATTGATGAGGTTTATGCTTTGATATCAAAAAGCTAGCAGCCTATTAGCGATTAAACAAACCAAAACCAGTAAAATAATTGAGTAAGTTTGCTTTTCAATCCTGCTTCTTACCCATGGGCCAAAATGGGATCACCGCAGGCACCCGATTTTTGTAATCCACATAGACATTGCCAAAACGAGACACCAGGGATTTTTCCTCAAAATACAACCCAATAAAGATATAGACAGTCATGCAAACTGAAAGCATCAACTGGGTCATGCTCATAAAGGGCGTAAACCAGACCCCCATCAAGACCCCGGTTTGAATGGGATGGCGCACCATTTTATAAAGAAAAATTTCTTTAAATTCATGACCTTCATCTGGGTTCATGGATAAGCTTTGTTTTAACCCCATCAAATGAAAGTGGTCTATCTCAAAGGTGGCTAGCACCAAGATAAGCCAGCCAAAGACATGTAGCGCACGCAATATAATCACCGCCACTTGGTTATCTGTGTGCCAAACCGTTCCGGCGATGGGTTGCCAGTAGAAACAAAAAGCGAACATAAAGAGGCCGGAAATGAGCACATAGATACTGCGCTCCACCGCCGCGGGCACAATCTGAATCAGCTTTTTCTTAAAACTGCTGCGTGCCGCCAGGCTATGGTGCAGACCAAATAACAAGATAATGAATAAATTAATGAGGATAGCCTGGGTGCCAGCGCTACCGACCGGCTGAGAATTGATATGCAAAGGTAAAAAGCTCCATCCCCCTAAATACAGCATAAATGCTGTGAGTCCTGCCAGCCCAACGAGATAGGCAAAAATCCCAAAGAGTGACACTAAGAGCCTGTTCATACTATTCTCCCCGACCCCGGCCGGAATCAAGCATAATTGAGCTTATAATTTACCGTTCGAGGTACAAACTAGCACCTATGCTCACCTCCTTGTTTGCGAGGGCCGATTAAAATCTAATTTAACTATAGACTTAATCTGTGCTTATGGTGGCTAAAAACATAGGTGGCTGGAGGTTAATTTTCAGGGCAAAGTCATATCGACTTAAAAGAAACCGGTCGGCGCTTAGCACCGACCTAGTATGTGGGAAGCGCCGATATGATTAATCCAACACCTTGGCATCATTGGCTTTATTAAGCAGAGCCCGACTTTGACGCAAAAACTGGTCGCTGGCATCGCTAAAGAAATGTTTGGCATCGTTAAAGGCGGCGATTAAGGCATCCTTATCCTTATCGCGAAGCATGTTCAGGGTTTGCTCGTAGGTGTTTTGGTACGCCTCAAGCAGCGGCTCGACGCGGTCAAACTGGGCCAGCATAATATCGCTGTAAAGCTCCGGGCTTTGTGCAAATAACCGCCCTACCATCATCAGCTCTAACTGATAGATGGGCGATGAGCAGTCGCGAATTTCCTGCAAGCTGTGCTCCTGGCGCGCCAGAAACTGACCGTATACAAAGGTGGTTAAGTGGCGCATCACTTGAATTATTTGCATGGCCTCATCGTGTTTACGTGCGCTCATTGTCACCAGCTGGCAACCCCAAACCTTAAGCTGGGCTTGCAAGGCATCCCCAGCCTTACTCTCACGACCCGGGCACACCACTACGGTTTGCTTAACCCAATGGCTGATGTCGGGGCCAAACATGGGATGTAAGCCCAGCACAGGACCGCTGTGCTTTTGTGTCAGCGCCGCTAACGGCTTTTCCTTAACCGAGGTGATATCTACCAGTAGCGCGTCCTCATCGAGCGCAGGGAGTGATTCAACCACCTTGTCAACGGCATTGATGGGCACACTGATAATCACGCACTTCGCGCCGCGAATAATCTCTTCGGCCTTGCCTTGCTGCTGTTCATCCTTATCGAGAATACGCACCTCAACGCCACTGCGGATTAGTTGCTTGGCAAACAACTGACCCATGGCACCGCGACCACCGACTATCACTGCAGGGCTAAGCTCAGGGCAAACGCAGGCGAGTTCACTTTGTTGATTTTGATAGGCCTCGCGCATCATGCGGCGGAGAATATCTTCGACCAGGTCGGGATTCACGCCTTGTTCTGTTGCTTGCTCACGGCGCGCGGCAAGGAGAGCGGCTTCACGATCCGGGGCATGCAAAGGCGCACCATAACGCTGCTTGACCTTACCGACCTGCTCGGTGATCTGATTACGTTTTGCTAAAAGGCGGACTAATTCACTGTCGCAGGCGTCTATTTCGCTGCGTAACTGGGCTAACTGCTGCTCGGCTGACATTATGTAAACTTATAATTACATGCGGTAAATTAATAATTACACCGATACTAACACAATCAAAGAGGAATTGAAGGGTTAGCTAGCCGACTAAAGGAAACAAGATGAGGGGGAAACCAAAACGGGCCAGCTATTGCTAGCTGACCCGTTTTATCACGTTTTAGTAAAACGCGCGTATTAATTAAGTTTTTCTTTAATACGTGCAGATTTACCAGAACGCTCACGCAAGTAGTAAAGCTTAGCGCGACGAACCGCACCACGGCGCTTAACTGCGATGCTGCTGATAAGAGGGCTGTGCGTTTGGAATACACGCTCAACGCCTTCACCGCTCGAGATTTTACGAACTGTGAATGCTGAGTGTAGGCCACGGTTACGCTTAGCGATTACAACACCTTCAAAGGCCTGTAGACGCTCTTTTTCACCTTCTTTTACACGTACCTGAACAATAACTGTATCACCAGCACCGAACGCAGGTACATCTTGCTTAAGCTGTTCAGCTTCAAGCTCTTTAATAATATTTTGGTTTACTTTTGCCATTTTATTTCTCACTTTCCTAGGTGTAACTGTCTTCTAGCCACAAGCTATGAGTTTTCCTGCTGATATTCAGCAAGTAAACTTGCTTGCTCCTCAGTCAGAGCTAGGTTTTGCAACAAGTCTGGACGTCGTTGCCAAGTTCTTCCGAGTGACTGCTTAAGCCGCCATTTCGCAATTTCTTGGTGGTTACCGCTCAGTAAAACTGATGGAACCGCTTTGCCATCCAATATCTCTGGCCGGGTATAGTGAGGACAATCAAGCAAGCCATCCGAAAATGAGTCTTGCTCAGCCGACTGGTTGTGGCCTAACACCCCTGGCACTAATCGCGCGACCGCGTCGATTAATGTCATGGCCGGTAGTTCACCACCGCTGAGGATAAAATCCCCAATCGACCATTCTTCATCGATATAGGATTCGATGATCCTTTCATCTATACCTTCGTAACGACCAGCTACTAAAATCAGTTTGTCGCTAAGAGCAAGCTCTTGCGCGCCTTGCTGATCTAGTTTCCGCCCTTGTGGCGACATATAAATTACCTTAGCACCCTCACCCGCTGCGGCTTTGGCATCGATTATGGCCTGCTTTAATGGTTCAACCATCATCAACATGCCCGGACCACCGCCATAAGGTCGGTCATCCACTGTACGATGCTTATCCGTCGCGTAATCGCGTGGGTTCCAGCAGTGAAAGTCGATTAAACCACGTTTCACTGCGCGGCCTGTGACACCCTGCTCAGTAATAGCCGAAAACATCTCGGGGAAGAGGCTTATCACCCCCACCCATAAAGGTGCTTGCGCCATTAAAAGGCCGGATCCCAGTCCACAGTAATTTGGCGAGCTTCATGATCCACGTTCTGAATAACCGAATCGGTTAAGAACGGGATTAAACGCTCACCCTTGCCAAACGCATCTTTACTGTTTGCTTTCACAACCAGTACGTCGTTTGAGCCTGTCTCCATCAAGTCATCAACCTGACCTAGGTTGTAACCTTTATCGGTTACCACCATCATGCCGATGAGATCTCGCCAATAGAACTCACCTGCCGGTAGTTCTGGCAGTTGCGCCGCATACACAGAAATTTCCACATTGGTAAAAGCCATTGCTTGGTCTCTGTCGTTTACTTGCGCGAACTTGGCGATAAAGCCTTTGTTGTGGCGACGCCAGTCACTCACTTCAAAGGATTGCCATTTACCTTGTTGCCCTATCAACCATGGGCTGAAATCGAAGATCCCTTCGGGATCATCAGTAAATGAATGTACCTTAAGCCAACCCTTAATCCCATACGGGGCTCCGAGTTTGCCAACGACGATTGTAGAGGCTTGCTCCTGTTGACTCATGGTTACACTTACGCCTATTAAGCCGCTTTACGAGCGTCTTTAACTAGTTTTGCTACGCGATCTGAAAGAGATGCACCTTGACCTACCCAGTGATCAACACGAGATAAATCTAAACGTACTTTTTCTTCCTGACCTGCAGCAATAGGGTTAAAGAAACCTACTTTCTCGATGAAACGACCGTCACGCGAGAAACGGCTATCCGCAACCACAATTTGATAGAAAGGACGCTTCTTAGCGCCACCACGTTGCAAACGAATAGTTACCATACCGTCCTCTAAATAGATTGACTGTTTTCATTAATAAGTTTACTTCCCCATAGAGGGAAGCTGGGGAATTGTACGAATTTTTTGCCACAATGCAAGTAAGAAGTGCATTTAATGCTTTGTTTATGTCGGTTAAATGCTGATCCTAAGCCGCTGTAGCAAGAGGATTTGACCGTTATTCAAACACCTGCTGGTTAATCGTCACAGTCTATACAAATTGACGCTAAAACGCTTCGTTTTATTACCTCCCTTTATACCCGCATAACAAAGTGGGTCTACTTGTTGGCATCAAGCGAGGTATCACCCGAGGTATCACCCGAGGCTTTGCCTGAGGCATAACCGCTGCCGATGGCAGAAAAGGGCATTTCCAATTGCAGCTCGGGCACCTGCAAGCCTATCCAGGCGGGAAAGGTGTTGCTGTTCGGCCCGGGGAACAAGGTGTATTCATGAGCCCAAGGATAGCGCGTGGCCGCAGCTTTGATCTTAGGAATAAGTTGTTGTGCCTGATTGCCACTGATGGATAAAAACTTCTCTGGCCTGGCACCGTACCAGTATCTGTCCGGAGTGTTGGTTTGATAGGTGCGCAGTGCCGGGCGTCCCTGGTCTACGCCCCAACCCACCACTTCGTACACCGTATATTCATCGGCACCCTGCTCTTTAATGGCGAACCAGGTATGCACCGCAAACCAGCCGCGCCAGCCAAAGGCATCGGCGGCATAAAACTCTATAACCGCTTGTGGCTGCGAAACGGGCATAGCAATACCAGCGGGTTCACGACTGGCGGTGCGCCAATCTGAGCTGGCACAGCCGCTCACGCCAGTGAATAATAAAACTAAGAGCAAAACTCGCAACATGATCTCTACCGTTTTTGGCAAGGAGCTTAGGCTTTCACTATTTCATGTGCTCTTGGGCTTTGCAAACACATAAAAAAAGCGCGACTCGTGTCACGCTTTTTCTATCTCGTTTGTTAGAGCGATTAAAGGCTTAAAACTTAGGACCGCCAGGGCCACCCATCATACCCGGAGGTAGCATGCCCTTCATACCGCGCATCATTTTCATCATGCCGCCTTTGCCTTTCATCTTCTTCATCATCTTCTGCATTTGCGTAAATTGCTTCAACAGTTTATTGATTTCCTGCACCTGAGTGCCCGAACCCGCAGCAATACGCTTTTTACGCGAGCCCTTGATGATTTCCGGACGAGCACGCTCTTTAGGCGTCATAGAATTGATAATGGCTTCCATTTGCACAAAGGTTTTGTCGCTCATTTGGCCTTTTACCGTATCCGGCAAGTTGCTCATGCCCGGTAACTTATCAAGCATGGACATCATACCGCCCATGTTTTTCATTTGACGCAGCTGCTCGGCAAAATCTTCTAAGGTAAAGCCATCACCTTTAAATACCTTGTCGGCAACCTTGGCGGCTTTATCCTTATCAATCTTCATCTCCACTTCTTCGATAAGCGACAGTACGTCGCCCATGCCAAGAATACGTGAAGCTACCCGGTCTGGATGGAAAGGCTCTAAGGCGTCGGTACGCTCACCCACACCGATAAATTTAATCGGCTTGCCGGTGATATGACGAATTGACAGCGCCGCACCACCACGGGCATCACCGTCTGTTTTAGTCAGGATCACACCGGAAAGCGGCAGCGCTTCATCGAAGGCTTTAGCTGTATTGGCGGCATCCTGACCCGTCATTGAGTCAACAACGAATAGCGTTTCAATAGGATTGATGGCTGCGTGTAGCTCTTTGATTTCATCCATCATGTCGCTGTCGACATGCAAACGACCGGCGGTATCCACCAGCACCACATCGATAAACTTTTTCTTCGCGTGGCTAATGGCGCCAGTGGCAATATCAACCGGCTTTTGGCTGATGTCACTGGGGAAGAATTCAACATCGACTTCGTTGGCCAGGGTTTCCAGCTGTTTAATCGCCGCCGGACGATATACGTCGGCACTGACCACAAGCACGGATTTTTTCTTGCGTTCTTTTAAGAACTTAGCCAGTTTACCCACACTGGTTGTTTTACCAGCACCTTGCAGACCAGCCATCATGACTACAGCCGGAGGCTGGGCATTCAGGTTAAGCTCTTCGTTGGCCTCCCCCATGGCTTTTTCAAGTTCTTCGCGGACGATTTTAATGAAAACCTGACCCGGGCTTAGGCTTTTTGTTACTTCCGTGCCAACCGCACGCTCTTTAACCTGCTTCACAAATTCACGTACTACAGGCAGGGCAACATCGGCCTCAAGTAGCGCCATACGTACTTCGCGCAGCGTTTCTTTAATATTGTCTTCGGTAAGACGGCCGCGGCCACTAATATTTTTTAGGGTCTTTCCTAATCGTTCCTGAAGGTTTTCAAACATCGCTAACGAGTCCGTTGCTACTAACTTGGCGGCGATTATAACTGAAAGCGAGGGGCAAATCCCAGAGGCAAGTGCAATGGATTCACATAATTAGATCTAGGCAAGCGTGTGTGCATTACATACAATGTCCTTTTAAAGCATTCATTTAATTCCTTATAAAGGTCATTATGCTGATCACGGTTTTGACATTATTGAGTTGTGTTTTTTACGCTGCGGCAACGGTGCACGTTTTATCACGCTTATTTCACGCCCAAGGACCTTCACAAAAAGCCACGGTCATTTTGAGTACCTTGGCAATACTGACGCACATGGTGCTGTTGGTGAATTCGGTCTTTACCAATCAGGGCCAAGATGTCAGCTTTATTAATGTCTCTTTATTAACCTGCTGGGTTATTGTGCTCTCGGTCACTGCGGTGTCGTTAAAGTTCCCGGCTACCCTGCTGTTGCCTGTGGTCTATGGCTTTGCCGCTATTTTGCTGTTTGCCAGCCTGTTTATGCCGCACCATCTGATAGTGCAAGACATTCATCTTGAAGCAGGTCTGGTTACCCATATCACGCTGTCATTACTGGCCTACTGTATTTTAATTATCGCGACCCTGTATGCGGTACAATTTTATTTTATCGATAAGCGCCTCAAGCGCAAAGACCTGGCCATTGTTTACAGCCACTTGCCGCCACTTATGGTGGTTGAGCGCCAGCTGTACCAATTGGTTACCGTGGGCACGGCGCTGTTGACTATGGCGCTGCTGTCGGGCTTTATCTTTGTCGATACCATGATCAGCAAAGAGTATGCCCATAAAACCATCTTATCTCTGCTCGCTTGGGCAATATTTGCCACCGTGGTATTAGGACGTCACCTTAAAGGCTGGCGTGGCAAGTCCTCGGTCATCACCATTATGGTCGGTGCCGCTTTCTTAACGCTTGCCTACTTCGGTAGTCGCTTTGTTCAAGAAGTGATTTTGCATCGTTTTTAACCAACCACGAATAGACCCGCATAAGCGGGCTTGACTCTGGGCTTTGAGTACCGCTTAATATACCCTGACTAACTACAAAAGGATCCTTCTTTGGACGACATATCGACGAGTACCCTGTTTATAATCTTGGGCATACTCATATTGATTTCGGGCTACTTTTCCGGCTCTGAAACCGGCATCATGTCTATAAACCGGATACGTCTTAGGCACCTAGAAAAAGAAAATCACCCTGCCGCCATGCGTGTCAGCAAGCTACTGAACCGCCCGGACAGACTGATCGGTTTAATTCTTATCGGTAACAACCTAGTTAATATCGCCGCTGCCCAGGTGGCCACCATTATCGGTTTGCGTTTGTATGGCGACATGGGTATTGCCATCGCCACCTTTGCACTGACCCTGGTCGTGCTTATTTTTGCCGAGGTTACGCCAAAAACTCTGGCGGCTCTGTACCCAGAAAAAGTGGCCTTCCCCAGCTCGGTGATCCTCAAATTCCTGTTAAAAGTACTTTATCCTTTGGTTGTCGTGGTCAATGCCATGACCAATGGCATGCTGCGCCTGTTTGGTGTATCGACTCAGGAAATTGAAGAGCACAGCCTGAGTAAAGAAGAATTAAAAACCGTAGTGAGCGAGTCTGGCGCATTTTTACCGGCTAAGCATAAAAGCATGCTCACCTCGATTCTAGACCTTGAGCAGGTCACGGTTGAAGACATCATGATCCCGCGTCACGAAATAAACGCCATTGATATCAACGATGACTGGAAGGCGATCAGTAAACAGCTCACCAATGCACAGCATACTCGCGTGCTCCTTTATCGTGACCAAATCGATGATGCGGTGGGCTTTATCCACGCTCGTGATGCCTTGCGCCTGCTGACCAAGGAGCAGTTTAATAAGGCATCTTTGCTACGTGCAGTACGTGAGATTTACTTTATTCCGGAAGGAACCTCGCTCAACACCCAGTTGCACAAGTTCCAGCAGGTCAAAGAGCGTATCGGTCTTGTCGTTGACGAATACGGTGATATTCAAGGCCTGGTAACGCTTGAGGACATTCTCGAGGAAGTGGTCGGTGACTTTACCACTACCCAAACTCGCGCTCCGAGCGAGGAAGTCAATATTCAGGCCGATGGCTCAGTCCTGGTCGAAGGCAGCGCCAATATTCGCGACCTCAACAAGGAAATGGGCTGGAAACTGCCTATCGACGGTCCTAAAACCCTAAGCGGCTTAATCGTTGAGTATCTTGAAGATATTCCCGATGCCAACCTGGGCTTAAAAATCGCCGGCTACCCTATCGAGGTACTGGAAGTAAAAGAAAACATGATTAAGCTAGTGCGCGTTATTCCACCGAAAAAGCGTAAGAAAAGCTAGAAAAATCAATACACCGCTGTCATCTGTGCTTTAATAAAACTTTGTCGTTAACAAAGGAAAGCACAGATGACAGACATCTCCCTGGAAAATATCTACAACACAGCCATAGAAATGCTGATGCAATATGGCCCTAAATTCGTCCTCGCCATTGTTGTTCTTATCGTTGGTTGGTGGCTTATCGGCCGTGTTGCCACCATGTGTGAACGCTCCATGCACAAGGTTAAAGTGGAGGCTGGCCTAACACACTTTTTAGTCTCCTTTATTGGCGTGGTGCTTAAGGTACTGCTGCTTATCTCTGTGGCTTCTATGATAGGGGTAGAAACCACTTCCTTTATCGCCATGCTTGGTGCCGCAGGCCTGGCCGTGGGAATGGCGCTACAAGGCAGCCTGGCCAACTTTGCCGGTGGTGTGCTTATCCTCTTCTTTAAGCCTTTTAAGGTAGGTGATGTAATTGAAGCACAAGGTCATATGGGTAAGGTGGTAGAGATACAAATCTTTGTGACCGTACTGCTGACCTATGATAACCAAAGGATCATTATCCCTAATGGTGCGCTCTCTAACGGCACGGTGAAAAACCTGTTTGTTGAAGAAAACCGCCGTGTCGATATCGAGTTTGGGATCAGCTATGGCGACGACGTGCACAAGGCTCGTGAGGTACTGATGTCGGTGCTTAAAGACTATGACATGGTGCTGACAGATCCTGAGCCCCTGGTGCATGTGAGCCAGCACGGTGATAGCCATATTGGTATGCTGGTATGGGCCTGGGTCAAATCAGAAAATTATTGGCCGGTGTATTTTGGCCTATACGAGCGGGTGAAAATTGCCTTTGATGCCGCCGATATCACCATCCCCTTCCCGCAACGCGATGTGTATATCCACACCTTTCCAAAACAAACCCAGTAACTTGGTCAGCACATAAAAAACGGCGCCTTAGCGCCGTTTTTTAAACTCAAGAGAACAAACGCTCCAGCCAACTCTTGTCTAAATCGGCCTCGCAGCGCTTTAACTGAGCGCCGTAACGTCCGGCTCGCTGTTTCACCTTGTTGGCCACGCTTAGTAACCACTTTTTGTTATTGTGAGTGCCGCGCTTAAAGCCGCCCCAGCCTTCATGATAATTAAGGTATTGGGCATAGGCATCCCACTTAGATATGCCGTTAACCTGATGGGTTTTCCACACAAACCAGGCCATAAAGTCGATGGCATCGTCAAAGTCATCTCTGTCGGCACCGCCATTATCGGTTTCACGGGTATAGTCTTCCCAGGTCAGAGTTTTCGCCTGAGAATAACCATAGGCATCGCTGGCACGGCCTATGGGAATAAAACCAAGGAAGTATTCCATCGGTGGTGCGGCATCGTGTTTAAAGGAGCTTTCCTGATACATCATGGCCATCAGCACATGTTTCGGCGATCCCCACTTTTCCTGGGCATCCTTGGCATCAAAATACCAATCTTCCTTTTCTTCAAAAATCTTACAGATATCATCAGGTTGCTTTGGCGGTGCGGTGGCACAACCGGACAAATACAGAGTCAGCAGCAATAAAATCGAAATTTTTTTCATTTTTTTTGAACTAACTCCTTAGGGCCCAGTCTGAGTATATGAATGCAGCAGTTTAGCATTGTTTCATCCCTGTAGAATATTTTGCGCGGCTACCTTAGCCGCGCTTTTTTATTCCTGAAACTATTCCTTAAAATAGTCATCCAAAAAGGCTTCAAAGCTCAAAATATCAGCCGCTTCAATGTCTTTTTGCGCCTCCACCGACTGCTCGGCCTGTTGCTGCAAATAGGCCTTATCGAAGCTGTGATATTGCCACTTCTGATGTTGCTCCAGGTATTCCTTCGCAAGCTCCAAGGCAAATACGCCATTGTCCGTATTAGCGGCCAATAACTGTGCCATATAACGACCTGAGGTGGTTTTTTCAGGAGCATCTACCCAGGTTGCAAGCTCATTGACCGTTTCACGGTAATGACTCACACCATGGGCCGTATCCATATAATCGGCTACCTTAGCAAGCTCAGCAAAAATATCGCCGGCCCACTGGGTTAACGAGACCTCTTGAGCATTGCGAACTAGTATAAGCTCAGGGTTGCGGCCCTGATTGACTACCTGATCGAGGTTTTCCTGGGTTTGCGTTTGCTCTTCCCAGCTCATCTGTGGCGAGGCCTTAAGCAGGCAGTAGGTTAGAAATACATCGAGGAAATAAATTTGCTGTAAGTCGATACCGGTATCGGCAAAGGGATTCACATCCAAGGCACGGATCTCGATATATTCAATGCCACCACGTAACAGCGCTTCTGTTGGTTTTTCACCGGAGCGGGCATTACGTTTAGGGCGAATAGGCGAGTAAAACTCGTTTTCTATTTGTAAAATATTCTTGTTTAGCTGCTGCGGCACGGCTCCGTGATAATCTTCCAAGTCCTGATATAAATTTGAAGGCAGGCTGATCGCCTTTTTCAGGCCATCGACGTATTCCTCAAGGGAGTTATACATGACCTTTAAACTGGACTGGGCACTATTGGTATAACCTAGATCGCCTAAACGCAGCGCCGTACCATGCTCAAGATATAAAGAGCCCTTACCGAGCGATTTAAAGGGCAAGTCGGTTTTGCGCCCTTCCAGGAAAGAGCTACACAGGGCCGGCGAAGCGCCAAACAAATAACTGATCAGCCATAATTCGCGCTTAAAGTTACGAATAAGACCAAGGTAACCGTCGGAAATAAAAGACTGTAACTCACCGCTATCGCCGCTTTGGCTTTGCAGGCTGCGCCAGAAGCTCAGTGGAAATGAGATATTGAAGTGCACACCGGCAATGGCCTGCATCATACTGCCATAACGATTTTTAGGCCTTCGCGATACAGGGTTTTCATTCGCCCTATGTTGGAGCTGCCAAATTGCGCCAGGGGAATTTCATCCTGGTTCTGAATATAACAAGGCATACTCACGGGCCACAGCAACTCACCGTCGAGTTGTTCAAGGGTGAACTTTTGCAAGTCCCTTAGCTGCGCCAGTGTTTCTTTTGGGTCATCACTCACCGGGGTAATAAATTCTAATAAGGCTTCGGAGAAGTCGGTGGTGATCATTGAATTGGTCAGTGCGCAGCCGATGGCAACGGGATGCGGACGCGTCGACAAACCGCCCTGCTTATTCGTGCGCAATGCCTCGCGCTCGATACCACGTTGTATGCCTACTATCGCCGCCAATTCCGATGGCGCGGACAAAGCGCTAATTCGCTGCTGTAATTGTGTACAAGTCAAAAAGTTCTACCTCTGGAGCGTCAGCTCAATTGTGTTGTTATGGGGGGCATCGCTCATTACTCAAGACCAGGGCAATAAAATTACTTTCTCTTTGCTGCTATTTTGCTCAATTTGCTGATGCGCCACCCCTGCAGCACTTAAAGGCATACACCTGTGTGCTAACTTTAGCTTACCTTGGCAATACCAAGAATAAAGGCGCTGTAATTGCGAGGCATTTTTTACCACCAGCACACCCTTACCCTGGACCCTTTGCTCATGAGCCGCAGCGATAATTTGCGCCTGCGATAAGGTCGGCACAGTCACCATCACACTTTGTGCAGACAAGCCCTGTAAGCAGTGCATGCCCACTTCCATACCCACCACATCAAGCAAATAACGCTTGGCCGGTGTTTTAACAAAGTCATCATAACCGATTTGCTCAAAGCGCTCCGCTAACTCTTGGGGTAATGCACTGCGGGTGACAGCTATAACTCGATAACCCATATTGGCGGCTATTTGCAGCGCCAGCGAGCCGACGCTGCCATTGGCGCCATTAATATACAAGGGCTGGCTTTTCGGACACTCAAGCTTATTGATAGCTTGAAATGCGGTCAATCCAGCAAGACAGAGACCGGCCAACACGGGATCGGCATTCTCTTTATCGACTTTGATCAACTCGTTGTCGCGGGCTTTGGCATATTGTGCATAGGTACCTGGGTGAGCGGCAAATCCAACCATGCCCATAACCAGATCACCGCCTTGCAGGCCTGAAACCTGCTCGCCACACTCGACCACCTCACCGTAGAGGTCATAACCCAGAGCCAGGGGCAGATTATGTTTGTTTTGCTCTGCGGCAAAACCGATACCGGCACGGGTTTTTACATCGATAGGATTAATGGCTGCACTGAGTACCTTAACCAAGACCTCATCGGCTGCAACTGTGGGATAGGCCACTGAAATGGGTTTAAGTACACCAGGCTCACCAAAGGCCTGAATAGCCATGGCTTGATAGTCGCGTGTCATAAGCAACTCTGTTTGTTCGAATTATTGGCTCTATATTGACATTACCGTCGCGCTGAGACAATAAAAAAGGCGGCCAAAAAGAGGCCGCCTTGTTATGTCTTAGAAGATTAAATTTATTTACCGATAAAGGTAAAGCCATTCTCATCGGCATCGATGCGAATGGTATTGCCCGTTGTTAGCTCACCAGATAGCAGCTTCTGCGCCAGCGGGTTTTCAATGGCCTGCTGAATGGCACGCTTCAACGGGCGAGCGCCATACACAGGATCAAAACCACTTTGCGCCAGTTTAGCCAGAGCTTCATCGGTAACCTCCAGGCTAAAGCCCTTCTCAGCAAGACGTTCATACAGTTTCGCCAACTGAATATCGGCAATCTGTTTAATATGTTCGCTCGCCAATGGATGGAAGACCACGGTTTCATCAATACGGTTGATGAACTCGGGGCGGAACTGCTGCGCCAGCACCATCATTACCTTCTCTTTCATGGTGGCGTAGTCGTTTTTACTCGCTTCCTCTTGGATCACGTCCGAACCCAGGTTCGAAGTCATAATGATCACAGTGTTTTTAAAGTCCACGGTACGACCCTGACCGTCTGTTAAACGGCCATCATCGAGCACCTGAAGCAAAATATTGAACACATCCGGGTGTGCTTTTTCCACCTCATCAAGCAAGATCACCGAGT
The DNA here is from genome assembly GCF_002964725.1 of Pseudoalteromonas sp. T1lg76. Classification (NCBI taxonomy): domain Bacteria; kingdom Pseudomonadati; phylum Pseudomonadota; class Gammaproteobacteria; order Alteromonadales; family Pseudoalteromonadaceae; genus Pseudoalteromonas; species Pseudoalteromonas sp. T1lg76. The sequence continues at coordinate 30,664 of NZ_PQCE01000029.1, read as the reverse complement.
AGGGGCGACGACGTACGGCTTCCGTAAGGTAACCCCCTTCCTCGTAGCCGACATAACCAGGAGGCGCACCCACCAAGCGAGCAACGGAATGTTTTTCCATAAACTCGGACATATCGATACGTACCATGGCATCTTCGGTGTCAAACATAAGCTGAGCCAAGGCCTTGGTCAACTCGGTTTTACCCACACCCGTTGGCCCCAGGAATAAGAAGGAACCGATGGGGCGATTAGGGTCGGCCAGCCCGGCACGAGAACGACGAATGGCATTGGCCACCGCAGTCACCGCCTCATCCTGACCTATCACCCTTTGATGCAGCTCCTGCTCCATTTGCAAGAGCTTCTCGCGCTCGCCCTGGAGCATTTTTGCTACCGGGATACCGGTCCAGCGTGACAGAATCTCGGCGATTTCATCCTCGCCCACCTTGTTGCGCAACAGGCTCATGTCCTGCATTTCGGCTTGCGATGCCAGCTCCAGCTTGCGCTCAAGCTCAGGAATACGGCCATATTGGAGCTCAGACATGCGTTGCAGATCGCTGGCACGGCGCGCCACATCCAAATCCAAACGAGCCTGCTCTAGCTCCGCCTTGATCACTTGGGTGCCCTGCAAGGAGGCCTTTTCTGCACTCCAAACTTCGTCAAGCTCGGCATACTCGCCTTCGAGCTCCTTAATAAGCCCCTGCATTTCTTCACGGCGCTTTTGTGAGGCCTCGTCTTTTTCCTTCGCCAGTGCATTATCTTCCAGCTTCAGCTGAATAATACGGCGTTCAAGGCGGTCAAGCGGCTCCGGCTTAGAGTCGATTTGTAAACGAATGGACGAGCCTGCCTCATCGATAAGATCAATGGCCTTATCCGGTAACTGGCGGTCGCTAATGTAACGATGCGACAAATGCGCCGCCGCAACAATAGCCGGGTCGGTGATCTCCACCGAATGGTGCAGCTCGTAACGCTCTTTTAGGCCACGTAAAATGGCAATGGTGTCTTCAACGCTGGGCTCATCCACCAACACTTTTTGGAAGCGACGCTCAAGGGCGGCATCCTTTTCAATATATTGGCGGTACTCATCCAAGGTCGTAGCCCCAACACAGTGCAGTTCACCACGGGCCAAGGCCGGCTTAAGCATATTTCCCGCATCCATGGCGCCATCGGCTTTACCGGCACCGACCATGGTGTGTATCTCATCGATAAAGAGGATCACCTGCCCTTCTTCCTTGGCCAGCTCATTAAGCACCGACTTTAAGCGCTCTTCAAACTCACCACGGTATTTGGCACCGGCTACCAGGGCGCCCATGTCCAACGACAAGACTCGCTTGTTTTTAAGGCCCTCGGGCACCTCGCCATTAATAATACGCTGGGCCAAGCCCTCAACAATCGCGGTTTTACCCACGCCCGGCTCACCAATAAGCACAGGGTTATTCTTGGTACGACGCTGCAATACCTGCACGGTGCGGCGAATTTCTTCATCACGGCCAATCACAGGGTCGAGCTTGCCTTGCTCGGCGCGCTCGGTCAGATCTATGGTGAATTTTTCCAAGGCCTGACGGGTTTCCTCGGCATTAGGATCATCTACTTTTTGTCCGCCGCGCAGCGCTTCTATGGCGGTTTCTACCTTGCTGCTGTTAATGTTCAGCGCCTTGAAAATATCGCCTAAGGGGCCTTTATCGTCGCAGGCGGCAAGAACAAAAATTTCGCTGGAGATGTATTTGTCTTTGCGCTTTTGCGCGTATTTGTCGCACAGATTAAGCAAGGTCACCATGTTGTTCGACAACTGCACATCGCCACCCACACCTTCGACCTTAACAAGTTTTTCAATCGCTTGAGAGAGCTTGGTATTGAGTTCATCGGCACTAACGCCGGCTTGGGCTAATAAGGCACGCACGCTTGAGCCGCTTTGCTGCAGCAGCGCATACATAAGGTGGACGGGTTCAATAAATTGATGGTCGCGCCCCAGTGCCAAGGATTGAGCATCGGAAAGCGCTTGTTGGAATTTACTCGTAAATTTGTCTAAACGCATGTATCTGTTTCCACTAAATAGTTTGATTAGCTAATTAATGGGTGCGAGTTAGACAATGTTCAAGATGAACGAGCAAAAAATGGACGATTATTTGCGCCAGATCACACTTGCCATACGCCCAGTTTGACCATCGCGACGATAGGAGAAGTATTGCTCGGCCAATGAATAAGTGCATTGCTGCGCATCGGCAATAGCGGTCACACCAAGGCCTTGCAGCTTTTGTGTTGCCAGCAGGGGTAAATTGGCAAGAAACTTATCGCCATGTGGCTTAAAGGCAAGATCATGGGCACTATCAAGGGCAAGGAATTGTGCCTTGACCTCGGCGCCGACCTCAAATGCCAAGGGGCCAATTGCCGGTCCTAGCCACGCGGATATCTTAGCGGCTGGTGCATTAAATAAGGGGATAGCCTTTTCAATAATTCCCCCTTGCAGCGAGCGCCAACCGCAGTGCAAGGCGGCAATTTCTTCACCATCATCACTGGCAAGTAAAACCGGTAGGCAATCTGCTGTCATAATAGCAAGCGGTGTTTGTGCGCAGCGGGTGAATAATCCGTCTGCTTCGATATGGCTGGTATCGCTTTGATCACTAACAATATGGATATGTGTGCCGTGTACCTGCAGCACATAGTGCGCCGGTGCAGGCAGGCAAGCATTCAGCAAAGCGCGATTTTGGGCAACCAAGGCGTTATCATCACCGACATGGTAGCCGAGATTAAAACCTTGATATACCCCTTGGCTGACACCGCCCTGGCGAGTGGTTTGCAATGCTCCCACTTGTGCGGCTGCTAGAGCGGCCGCAGGCCAGGTTGGGGTAAAAACGCTGGAATTAATAGTCTGCGTGACCATTTAGCTGGGTATCCAGACGCAAGGCTTCGGTCAGGGCAACCATATCCTCGGGCACTGGCACCTGCCAACGCATTTGCTCACCTGTGATCGGGTGTGCAAGCTGCAACTTAATGGCATGCAGAGCCTGGCGCTTAAAGCCACGCAATACGCTGATAAATTCCTCACTGGCATTTTTCGGCGGACGCGGTCGACCACCATAGAAGGGGTCACCTACCAAGGGGTGGCTAATATGTGCCATATGCACACGGATTTGGTGCGTACGTCCAGACTCCAAACGCAGACGCAGGCGCGTATGAGCACGGAACTTCTCGGCAACACGGTAATGAGTTACCGCCGGCTTACCAAACTCGGTTACCGCCATATGGGTACGCTTAGTCGCGTGACGACCAATAGGTGCATCCACCATGCCACCAGCCGTCATGGTGCCATAACAAATGGCCTCATATTCACGAGTAAAGTTATCACGCTTTTGCAGCGCCGCAACCAGATGCGTTTGTGCCGGTATGGTTTTGGCTATCACCATTAGACCCGTGGTATCTTTATCCAGTCGGTGCACGATGCCGGCACGCGGCACATTTTCGATTTCCGGGCAGTGATGCAACAAGGCATTAAGCACTGTGCCATCTGGGTTACCTGCACCTGGATGCACAACCAGACCCGCAGGCTTGTTGATCACTAAAATATCATCGTCTTCGTAAACGATATTCAAATCGATATCTTGTGCTTCATACTCGCGCGGTGCTTCCAGCTGGGCTTCGATGTTAACCTGTTCTCCCCCCAACAATTTTTCACGTGGGGTGTTTACCACCAGGCCGTTAACATGCACCATGTCATCGAGAATCCAAGTTTTAATGCGCGAGCGAGAATAATCCGGGAACAATTGCGCTAAAATCTGGTCTAGACGTTTACCGCCCAGCTCTACGGGAACCTCTGCACTGAGGGAAATTTGTTCTGCCATAAGCAAGTTTTACCTAATTTACCAGTGCAAGGTCTGCTTGACTGGGTTAGAATCGCATAATTCGCATAGTTTACTCGGTTTTACCTACTTGGCCTAGCCAAAGACAACGAAGGTACCTAATTAATGATAAATAAAATAAGTAAACGGGCATTAGCAGTCGTATTCACGGCCTCCTTACTTAGCGCATGTTCATCGGCACCAGAGCAAGAAGAAATAGAACGCGTGCCTAATAAATCGGCGCAGGCGCTCTATGAAGACGCACGCCAAACGCTAGATTCGGGCCTTTACGCCCGTGCGATAGAATTACTTTCCGCTATTGATGCTCGCTATCCTTTCGGTCCATTTTCTAAACAAGTACAGATGGACTTGGTCTACGCTCACTATCAAACTGGCAATACCGAGCAGGCCCTGGCTACCATCGACCGTTTTATTCGCTTAAACCCCAACCATAAAGACTTGGACTACATGTATTACATGCGGGGCTTGGTGAATATCAAGGCGGATGAAAATGCATTTCAGGAATACTTTGGTGTTGACCGCGCCGACCGCGATGCCCAGCGCACTCGCGTCGCCTTTAGTGATTTCTCAACTCTGATCAATAATTACCCTGAGAGTAAATATGCTCCCGAGGCCAAACGTCGCTTGGTATGGCTGCTAAATAAAATGGCTCGTAATGAGTTAAAGGTAGCGAATTATTACTATGAGCGTGAGGCTTATTTGGCGGCCGCCAACCGTGGTAAATATGTGGTAGAGCATTTCTCGCAAAGCAGCTATTTAATCCCGGCGCTGGAAATGATGGTGAAGAGCTATGAAAAGCTTGGCCTTGATGACGTGGCTGCGCACACCAGACAAACGCTGGAATTAAACAAGGATAAACGTTAAGTCGTTATACAGCTTAACCAAGATACTAAAAATCCGATGCTCAACACATCGGATTTTTTTATAGCTTGAATATCAATTTTACTAGTGTAATTGATATTAGATGGCTTGTTCGTCTTCTTCTTGTGTACGGATACGTACTACACGCTCGACATCGGTCACAAAAATTTTACCGTCACCAATTTTGCCCGTTTGTGCCGTGCTTACTATGACTTCAATGGCACGATCGACATCTTCATCGGCAAGGACAATATCAAGCTTCACTTTAGGCAGAAAGTCGACCATATACTCGGCGCCACGATAAAGCTCAGTATGTCCCTTTTGGCGGCCAAAGCCTTTCACTTCGCATACCGTCATACCCGTGATACCCACCTCAGATAAGGCTTCTCGTACGTCGTCCAATTTAAATGGCTTGATGATGGCTTCTACTTTTTTCATATTTTCGTTCTTGCGCTGGCAGATGAGCCGATTTTAGTCAATTGTTGACGGCGACGCAAACATCAAAGGGGGTGACTAATGCGTTAATAGTGTTAAAATTAATATAATTACGCCAACAGGACGATGTAATGAAAAATCATCACTTTACAAAGCAACGCGGTTTTACCCTAATTGAACTGATGGTCACAATCGCCATTGGTGCCATCTTATTGGGCATGGCTTTATTCAGCACTACACAAATGACGAATAAAGAAAAAGCCAATAATTTTGCCATGGAATTTAAGCGTCAGGTTAAGTTCGCCCGCGCTAAAGCCATGACGACCGGCGACCCAGTGATCATGTGCGCCATGGCCAATCCGGGAGAAAATGGCTCTTGTGCGACAGACTGGACAACGGGCACCATCATCATGTTTTCTGATATAGACAACAGCGGCAGTTTTGAAAAAGACAATGATATTTTACTGCGCTCATTGTCTTCTCTTGTTTCTAATAGCAAGTTAAAAGCTTCTTCTACAACAATTAGGTTTAATGAAAAAGGTCAAGTGAGTGCAACACAAAGCTTTATTTATTGCCCAACCAGCGACAATAAATACAATGTTGAGCTTCAAGTAATGCCTGCTGGCACCATTCGCGACCTAGGCAAAACCACCAGTACTTGCGATTCCTAACAAGGCAGCTAACCTTATAGCTAAAGGATTAGATATGGGCTTCAAGGATGAAAGCACAATCTCTGGTTTATTCACATCATGCTGCCTTAGGTATGACGCTGGTAGAATTAATGGTTGCTATCTCAATAGCCGCTATTCTTATCAGCATCGCTCTGTTTAGCTTCGGTGACCTACAACTTACTAATCGCCGCACTAACTATATGCAAACCCTACACCGCAATGTAATGTCGGCCCGCGCCTACGCCATCTACCATAATCAGTTTGTAAGAATCTGCCCGCAAATAGCACAGCAATGCACAGATTCTTGGCAAAACGACATAATGATTTTTGTTGACGAAAATCAAGACCGCCAGCGCAATGCTAACGAACATATCCTGCGTGTTATCTCCCCTCCTCGTTCAGGCGACCGCATCAACTATTCGCGAACAGGTTTAAGCTTTAAGCCCACTGGAATGTTACTGGGATTTAATAACGGCAGCTTTATCTATTGCTCGGCAGAGCCCAAATTAAATCAACCCGCACTGCGTATTACCGTGAGTCTAGTCGGCCGAATTCGCTTACTTGAGGATAGCGACAAATGTAATTAGGAACGCTGCAAGAGTATGATTTGGTTACCGCCCGACTCACGTGTTTTTTTGGAGGTTCACCTCGAACAACAGGCACCTTGTAAATGCCGTGCTGCATCACTACGTTCACGTGTACGGGCTCACTTATACTGGGAAGGGTCTCTATATCAATCTCGGCTCAATTGATACTTAAACGAAACGATAGAGTAAAGCCAAAGCACATATAACTCCCAAAACTACGTTATAAGCCAAATAAAAATGCCAGCAAAGCTGGCATTTTCTAAAGCGTGAAACTAGGTTCGTTGATACTAACGCAACTTCAGCTTATCCAATTTACGTGCGTTAGTATCGGAAAACTCTTCACTACGTAAAACGCACTGCTGAATTTCTGCTACCCGTTGTAGCTTCTTGCCTGGGTATTTATGCCCTTCTGCAATAGCCGCATTAGCCGCCTGCGCCTTACTTTTTTGCTTTATCTCCACATCGATAACTGCAAAGGTATTGTCTTCTAACAAGGCATAGCACTTATAACCATTAAGCGATTTAGCGTAAACGCTTGATGACAAAGCAACCAAGGCACCCGCTAACATTAATTTTGATAAAATTTTCATAACTTACCTCTTCCAGCAAGTATCGGTGTTGGCGCTTGGAGTTGCGCCCTTAACGCCAACCTCGTTTATGGTGAATGTTGTACACTTGGTATCATTTGACGCTACTCCCCCCGCTGGAGTAGCTGTTATTACGAAACTTTGCCCATCTACGGTGGCAGATAAGGCATATAAGCCTGACTCGGTTTTAGTATTTAAGCCCAATTTACTTATGTCCGTGGTGTACTCGCGGTTATCAGCAAAGTATTGCTCCTGCTTACTGGCGGCATCAAGCACTGCGCTCATAGCTTCCGAGCGGGCACTACTGATAATAAAACTCTGATAACTAGGATAAGCAACTGCCGCCAAGATCCCAACTATCGCCACCGCTATCATCAATTCAATTAAGGTAAATCCGTTACTTTTTTTCATTAGTTATTGTCCTCAAGGCGGTAAATATAGTTCTGTATTGTCCTAAACCCTGGCTGCGAGGTCTTCCTAGGATCATTTTCATCAACGCCAACTAGTTCTAACAACTTACCATGCTCTGGTGTATCCTCTGCAGACTCATCGTCAGTACCACAGTTCAAGCAATAAAACTCTTCTTCTACTATAAAAGTAGGTGGTGGTGGGACCTTATCACCTAGCTCTAGGGAGTGACCGAAATCATACACACTCGAGCCATAATGCAAATTGAATGCATATAAACGCCCCATACCTCCGGCTAGCACACAATTCGCGATATCATTTTCTTCTCTAGGTGTGAAAGAAGTGAAGTAAGCAACACCAAATAAGACTGTTGGCTTAGCAAGTGACTTTTCAGTTGCATTTAATGCGTAGTACCAGCCCTTGTATCGACCCATTTCTTTTTCAAGCTCTACAAATGCATCGGTATCAGGTTCAACCTGCTCAAAGGGTGCATCCGAAATATCCATTAAATCCAAGACTGTTAACGTCGTAGGCACATTATCTAAAGCCTCTGTAAAAGACTCTGTTATGGTATTCATATCACGCAACATATATAGATAGTTACTTTCCGTTGTTTCCAGAGGGTGAGAACGATTGCCACTACCTACCAACACGGCCTCGTAAGGACGCTCCTGCCTAGTAATATATTCCTTATTATTAATTGTGGTGGTTTTTACTTCCGTATAGTAAGTACGAGCCACAGAAGGGCCATAAAAGAAGCGACGTTGCTCCGATGGTATTTCTGAATTACTTAACGCGGCGAAATGGAACACAGACCAGGTGCTCTTATCGCTACTAGGCATATCAAAGCGCCACACATTGCCGCCTGTATCGCTGGCATACATACGGTCGGTATAACCATCGTAATCGCTGTCTAGCATGGCGACTTCACCCACTATGCCATGCTGGCCAGGGAAAGCGACCCCATCATTAGAGCCATCATTAGCAAACTTGCCAACCAAACTACCATCACGGGCTTTAACCATGTAAATACCACGGCCAACAGTATCTGCTCCGAAACCAGTGTCTTTGTTTGTGTCATAACCAGCACCAAAAACTAAGATCGGCTCATCATTACCACTAGCATCCTTCTGGCCTTTAAGGTATGTAAGTACAGGCCGCGACCAGGTTTGACCGAGCTGACTCATGCCTGGGGTAGTGTTATCCAAAGTCCACATAAGCCTTGGCGAATTACTAGTAGAAATATCCAAAGCATAATATGACATTCCGCCACGTCGCATGCCGATAATTACCCATACAGTATCTAAGCCATCATCAACAATACCGTTATTATTGATGTCGTTAAAATACACTGTGGCGGTGCCATCCATGCCATAGACTTTCTCGCCCTCGGTGTTATTACGTAACGTTGTTAAATTACTTAGTAGCTCGTGTGGAATAAAGCTCCATTGCTCAGTCAAGGTGTTATTTTTATCCGAGAACAAGTGCAAAAAGCCAGCATTTGTACCCATGATAATTTTAATTTCACCGTCAGGATAAGTCAGTGCAACCGGACGCGAATGTAAGGGGTCACCCATAATATCCTGCCGTATATCATTGGTTTGACCATCAGCATCCTCATCATCAACGTCTGTACCGCGAGCCCATTCTATCAACTCTTCGCCTAAGGTTGGGGTTGCCAGTAAGTCATCTAGGCTTAAACCCAAGCCCTGCGCTATCTTATCCGCGGTACCATAAAAACTAGCCACATTTAAAGCCGTTAGCTCATCAAGCGATTTTCCTTCGCCAATATTGGAATATACTTTACGAGCACTCGCGTTTGTCTGCGATAGTACATAGTTGGCACCACCGGCACGCACCTCACCACCATCGGGGGCTGCACTCCAAAACGTGGTGACAATGTCATTACCCGATTTAATATTACCTTCTCCATCGAGCGCCAAAACTCCATGTTGGTCTACAACTCGACCGCCTGAGACTTTTAACTTTTTCAAGTTACCGCCCCAACGCGCACCTTCTGTAGGTAAAAACATAGCGTAATAAACAGAGTCAGAGGTTTGCGTACGGTCAAAGTTATTACTGGCAACCGATGGCGCCGTAAATGAACTCGATTCCGAGAGAATATCACCGACTGACTTTTGAAGAGCTAACTGTAATTCCTCACTGCTGTTAGCTGAATAATACTCGCCACCTCCCTCGTGTGCGGCTTTCTTAAGTATTGCCTCCGGTGCCCCACCGCCAAAACCAATTGTGTATAAGGTAGCGGTTTGGTTACCTGGAATATTCTGATTGATATCTTGCTTATTCATATAGTGGGCAAGCGCAGGTAAATAGCTTGAAATTACCCTCGACTCTTCACCTTCTTCGCCCTCAACTACCTCGGTAGCAATCAAATCTTCTATTTTGGGTTTAACAGCAGGAGTGCCCTTAACTTGTTCAACAACGTAATTATCAAAAAGGGCACCTATTGATAAATCAGCCGCGTTATCTATGGTAGGCGCACCATCGGTAATATAAATAATGCTGATATCTTCCGAGCAACCACCCCGGTTGGCATACGGAGCTTGATACGTAACGCCCTCTCCGCCTATTGTGGTAGAGGTGTCAAATGGAGGGTTATTCCCTTGATAGCCAAAGTTAGCACAGTTTGCCTGGTCAGAACTCTTGTCATTGCAGTTGCTGTCGTCATCACCAAACAGTACGTTATTACCAGCAAAATAGTTGTAAGCTTCAAACAGAGTCTCACACAGAGGTGTATTCGTTTGACCTTCGATGGAGGCTATTATGTCTACGATATTTTCATCATCACCAAACCCCGCAACAATTCGCCCGCCATCCCGATCGTTTTCTTTTGGATAGTTCAGGTTATACAGCATGAGTGCAAACTCAGCATCAGGCGTTGTACCGAGGGTGGTTCTTATTGTTTCTTTGGCAACCTCAATCTTGTCTACCTCGTCTTTAGTTTGATTTTCTTTCTGTATATACCAACGAACATAGTTGGATGAATAAAGGGTAACCACATTGGCTTGCTCAAACAGCCCCTCCATATAGGAGCGATACTCACTTGAGTACTCAGCATCTGGATTAGCCCCGCTGTAGCCAAAGAATGGGTTATGACCATTATAATTCTTATCTGACGGGAAGCCTTTAAGCCCATCATAATTTGCAGAACTATAACCCTCGACTTGTAAATATTGGTCAATGGCAACTTTCGTTGTTACAGACGGCACAAAAGCATTGTCACCATCGTTATTACGAAAGTCAGCTAAACAATCAATGGGGTTTTTCATCTCACCGCCATTGTTATTAATCAGGTTAATCCAGCCACCGTTATTTTTTCCTGAAAATTCAAGTATTTTCCCAGTATAATATCCATATTTAGCCAGCGCTTCTTTCGCTGCATCACAACCATTCAGCAGCCTACTAAATCGCTTCGCATCGGAGCGGTTTTCAAGATCACTCAGAACTATATCGTCTAGAGGAACACCAATAGAATAAAAGATATACTCATCCTTAAAACCGCTGTCAGAACTTACACTTTCGTAAAGCTCATCTTTAACGTACGGAGGGGGGGCATTAACCTTTTCGTTCATACTGCCAGAGTTATCGACGATTATCAGTACCTTGGCCTTGGCCCCTGTGGCGCCCATATTACCCACGTATACTTCTATATCCTCGGCATGTATTGCTGCCGGCGCAGAAAGTGCGCACAACAAAGCTAATTTTTTAAAAACTTTCATGTCGTTCACCTATTAATTTATGCCGCTCGTGTTACAGAGACTCTTGCTCTATACCGGCAATAACGCTGACCAAATGGCGATTGTTCTTTCCATAACTCACTGCGCTCACGACCCGTAAATCGCGGCTACACTTAATCTCGGCATCTGTACTATGAGCCGAACGCTTGCGCGAACAGTTGGTAGGGCTAGGTAGGCCCGGCGCCCTAAGTAAAGTTAAATTTGCCCTAGCGCCAGGAACATCGAGGAGCGGAACTGATTCATCGTCAGGTTTACCTCCTCCAGGAGCCGGGTTATCGGCATCATATTGAGGTAAATATGGCGTAGTAAACCGCGTCGCACCTTTGAGCTTTATTTCATCATGAATGGCTCGACTTGTATCTGCATAAGCGCTCGTGAGAGCCTCATCATAGTCCTGAGCCGCATTAATCACCTTCATATCCACGCTACTGCTACTCATTAGCGTTACGGCTACGCCACTCACTACCAAGACCATAACCAGAGCAGCAATAAGCACTACCCCTTGTTGGCGATTACGTCCTAAAGTGCAATTAACCATTGGTTGCCTCCGGCATTGTTAATTTTAAAGGTTGAAACAAACACCATGCGACGATAATTACCAGGTACATCTGCGCCTGTTAATATTCGCTGTGTGGCTTCGGCATCACCACCCAATGTATAGGTTTTGTTTTTTAACTGAATGTTATTATCTTCCTTTGTGGCACGCACTAATACAGATACTTGCACGGTTTTAATACTTGTCGGGCCCGATTGTTGCCAGTCTGCGGAAGTCATTCCACTTGCATCGAGGTATTCATCAACATTGCCATCACCATCTCTGTCTAGGCCGTAAAGAAAACGAATATTTTCGACGCCTTCAAGCACAGGCTCAGTTTGCATTTCGTCACCAATTAAACGCTTACGCATAAGTACAGGCACTGTAATATCTGTACCGTCAGAGGTATAAGTATCATTAGCGATGTAATACACCAGGTGCTCGTAAGGCCAGACCCCTTTACCTAGTTCAAAAGGAATTACATTTCCGTCACCTTTGATAAAACGCGCATCGGACAAGGTGGTTTGTACATAATACTGACCTGCCTTTGAGGCTTGTCCAGACACTTCCTCACCCGTGGCCCGCTTGATTTGAATTACGTCGCTACCAGTCTTAGCATTGGCAATACAGCCAAGCTCGCTAGCTGCGTCGGCCTCCAATCCATATATAACGCGAAAGTTTGATACTGCACCGGTCGCAGGAAAGCTGCCTATATTAAAATCGTCAACACAATCACTTACAGGAGCTGACACTCCAGAAGCGTCTGCCGTTGTTATGGAATCGATATTTAAACGGCCAAAGAAACCTGCCATGACGAGGTCCTTACCTAGAATATCTAACGCAATACGCCCTGTTTCTTGCAGCTCTCCCATTTCCACCGTATCTGAGGTCGTTACCTTCATGCTCAGATAAGTAAACATCACGCCACCAATGAGAAATATGCCAACGACCATGGCGATCATTAGCTCTAATAGGGTGTAACCAGCGCTACGATTAAACCTGTTGTGCTTTATATCCATTGTCGCTCCCTACACAAATAGAAATGAATTAAGTGCCAAAGCTCGGCGGCGAAGGTTATTGCTATCTTCTGGCTCGCAACTGCCTTTGACCGTACCTGCATTGGTTGTATTGCCAAGTTCTTGACGCGAATCCCAGGAAATAACCACATTGATGGCTAAACTGTCTGTAGGAATGGCAGGAGTGGCAGGAGTGGTCGTAATACAAATCATAGCGCCAGATAACGAACCTGTGTTATCGGTTGCGCGAATCGACTTACGCCAATGCTCCCTATCAAAAAGAGCAACTTGAGCCGCGCTACAACCGCTGTTTATACAGCTAACATAGCCGCCGTCCTGCGTATCACCACTAGCAATTATCATTTCATTGTAATTGCTCGCCAGTGCCCCTTCGGTATTGGCTTTGATACGCTCAATCACATCATTGGCAACGCCCAGCGCTGCCGCACGCTGCATGGCGTCATAGGTGGCCTGCTTCGCCTTAGCCTGCAAGGCAATGGCACCGAGGAGGCCAAAGACTAAAACAATAAACGCGATAAGCGTTTCTAGGAGGGTAAAACCTTGTTGATTACGCATAATGATCCATGGAGTTGCAGTAATTCTTAACAGTTTAGTAACTCTAATGCCAGACTCAACGTAATAAGGAATAAACGGTATCTTTTCAGGATTAAGCGGTTAGCTAATCCTGATGGTTTAGGTGGGGGTATTATTAACTAAGAATTTTTCCTTAAAAATCATCTATAACTCAGCCTTGCCCAAGGAATGTGTGAATATTCTAAAATCTGAGGTTAGAAGCTTAAAATTATGACAACAAGACCAAGGCGAAGAGCAAAGTTAACAGCAGGTTATTCAGTCAAAGCTTCCTTTACCCGGGTTACTTCACGGCGGCTAACGCTTAATAAATCCTCGCACGACTTTAGCCGCACCTGATATTGCCTGTCCTGCTGTACCACGGACTGCAGCTGTTCTTTATTCACCAAGGTATTGCGGTGAATGCGTAAAAACACTCGTGGATACTGCTGTTCCAACTCCTTTAGACTGGTATCAAGCAAGACCTGCGTATCACGGCAAATGGCTTGCGTGTACTTACCATCGCTGCAGCAGTAAATAATGTCAGACAAGTTTAGCTTTTTGGTTTGATGCCCTACCTTATAGCTAATGCTTTGCTGTTGCTGCCCTTTCACCTGCGCCTTATTAAGTTGGCTCAGTTTATTCACCACTGTATCCAGCTCTTGGCGCTCCAAAGGTTTTAACAGATATGCAGCAGGCATCACCTTAAAGGCATCGAGGGCATGCTGAGGGTGAGCGGTTACAAACACAATAGCAGGCGGAATGGCCTGCTCGTTAATTTCTTGCGCCGCACTTAAGCCGTTTTTCCCCGGCATTTCAACGTCAATAAAGATCACATCGGGCTGCAATTGTGCCGCTAACTCAACAGCCTCCACACCATTATTCGCATACCCGATCACATCTATATGGGCGTGCTCGGCCAACAAGCGATTAAGGCGCTTTTGCGCCATAGGCTCATCATCAACGATCAAAACCTGCACTATATAAACTCCATTTTAGGCACCACCAACTTAACGCGGTAACTGTTCGCCAAACGACGTGACCGCATGCTGGCCTGGCCGGCATAAATGATGCTCAGACGCTTTTGAATATTATCCAAGGCGATACCGTTATGAGCTCGTGTTGTTGGTGTTGGCTGCGCACTCAAACTGTTGCTAACAATAACAGTAGCACTTTGCTTAGTAATATGTACCTCAACATCAATAACCCCACCCTTATCACTGCTCTCAATACCGTGAACCACGGCGTTTTCCAACAAGGGCTGTAGCGTTAAGCAGGGTAAAACCACCTCGGGGATTTCCTTGGGCAGATGCCAGTTTACCTTTAGACGCTCGCCAAAACGCCACTGCTCCAGGGCAATATAGCGCTTGGCCAGAGCAAGCTCTTGCGCCAAAGTGCTTTGCTGACCCACCTGCATCGCCGCGCGGGATAAAGACGCCAGCGCCAATGCCGATTCCTCGGCGGCATCGCTGTCTTCATGGGCCAACTCGGCTAGAGTGTTGAGGCTATTGAACAAAAAGTGTGGGCGAATACGAGCCTGTAACGCATCAAGCTGAGCTCGCGCATAGGCCGAATGCGCCTTGGCGTGTTCATTATAGATGGCCATAAACTGCACAAATAAGGCCGCGACCAGTAAGCTGATGGCACTGCTTTTAAACACAAACCAATGGGAAAGCCGGGCATCGAGCAGTTCGAGGTAACTGATATAAAAGGTGATAGCCAGGGTGCTCAGCACCAACACAGCAACCACGGCAAGCGCTTGCACAGAATTGTTTAGGTCAGGCTTAACTCGACTCAGAACATAAAGCGCAGCAATGCTGATGGAGGTAATAAATTGAATAAGCAGGCTGCTCTGGCCAAGTACCAACCAGAAATTATCCGGTTGGTACTCGCTGAAACTGATGATCAGGGCCAGCACCTGTGCCACGATCAAAGCGCTCAGAATACCGCGCGTTTGACACAAGGTGGTCAGTAAAGAATAAGAATTAGCTTGGGCTGATAACGACTGACTCATTAATCACCCCAAGTGCTTATCTAAGCTCTGCAGGAACGGCAAAGACTATATCTTCTTCACGTCCCGGGTTTTCCACCACCTGCTCACCGCCAAGTGATTTAAGGTGATTGACCACCTCTTTTACCAACACCTCTGGCGCCGATGCGCCTGCTGTTACGCCAACACTATCAACATTTTGTAACCAGTTGGCATCAATGGAGCTGGCATCATCAATCAAATAGGCTGTGGTGCCCATCTTACTGGCCAGTTCGCGTAGACGGTTAGAGTTGGAGCTATTCTTAGCACCGACAACTAAAAGCACATCAACCTTGTCTGCCAAATCACGCACCGCATCCTGACGGTTTTGCGTGGCGTAGCAGATATCGTCCTTACGCGGGCCATCGATATCCGAAAAACGCTCACGCAATGCGTCTATCACATCGGCGGTATCGTCCACCGACAAGGTGGTTTGGCTGCAGTAAAACAGCTTGCTAGGATCTTTAACCTCAAGCTTGGCCACGTCCTCTGGGGTTTCCACCAGGTAGATGCCACCCTCTGGGTTGTCGTATTGACCCATGGTGCCTTCCACTTCTGGATGACCCTGGTGACCGATCAAAATACATTCGGTGCCACGGCGTGAAGCCCGGGTTACTTCCATATGTACCTTAGTAACCAAAGGACAGGTAGCGTCAAATACTTTCAGCTCACGACGTTTGGCTTCCTGGCGTACCGCTTGCGATACTCCATGAGCACTGAAAATCACGATACTGTCATCGGGTACCTGATCCAGCTCTTCAACAAACACGGCGCCTCGGTCTTTTAGACCATTGACCACGTATTTATTGTGCACCACTTCATGACGCACATAGATGGGCGCCTCGAAAATATCCAAGGCACGCTCTACTATACTGATCGCTCTATCGACCCCGGCACAAAATCCGCGCGGGTTGGCTAACATGATTTTCATCAGTTAATTACCTCTAAGATCTCCACCTCAAACGTCAGCTTTTGACCGGCTAAAGGATGGTTGAAATCAATGGTCACCGACTCGCCCTGCACTTCACGCACTACACCCGGTAGCTCGGTGCCATCTGGCTGAGTAAAGGCAATAATTGCGCCCACCTTAGCTGGCGCTTCGGCGCTGAACTTGCTGCGATCCACATGATAAATGTTGTCCGGATTAGGTTGGCCAAAGGCATCCTCAGGCTCAAGCTCAAAGCTTTTTTCCTCACCGGCACGCAGGCCCAGCAAACACTTCTCAAAGTTTTCCGTCAGGCTGCCATCACCCATTACCAGTTTAGCAGGCTTGTTGTGAACCTTGGTGGAATCGGCGGCAGAGCCATCCGACAACTTGATCGAAAAATGAAACACTACTTCAGAATTAGCACCGATAATGGCTTCACTCATTGACCGACTCCTTTTTACTGCTTGATTTAAAGGCATCAATTAACAATAGCGCGGCACCAATACAGATAGCGCAATCGGCAATATTAAACTTGGGGTAATGCCAGTTCTGATAATACACATGAATAAAATCAATCACATAGCCATAAACCATACGATCATAAAGATTACCCAGGGCGCCAGCCAACACAAGGGCATAGGCACAGCCAAGTAATTTATTCGATGCGGGTAAGCGTTTAAGCCACCAGATCAGTAACACCGAAATCGCCACCGCAATGGCACTTAAAAACCAACGTTGCCAGCCACCGGCATCGCTTAAAAAGCTAAATGCAGCACCTGGGTTATGTACATAGGTAATATTGAAAACAGGCAGAATATCTATGGTCTGCCCTAAGGTCATGGTATTCACTACCAGGGTTTTGGTGGCCCAGTCGACCACCAAAAGCACCACAGTAAGTACCAACCAAATTAATCCATTACGCTTAGCTGACACATTCACTCCTACAGCTGAGATTATGCAAATTGACGTGTTTCGCCATCGCCATCAACGTTGGTAACACAGCGACCACACAGCTCCGCATGCGCTTCAACACTGCCTACATCATCACAATAGTGCCAACAACGCTCACATTTTTGTGCATTAGTGGCGGCCACGAATACGGCTAAGCCAGTCAATTCAGACTCTTCAATGTCAGCCGGCTTATCACCATGGGCAAGCACGGATACTTTAGAAGTCAGCAGCACAAAGCGCAGCTCGTCAGACAAGGCATCCAGTGTCGCTTTAAGCTCGTCATTGGCGTACAGAGTCACCTCTGCTTGCAAGGTAGCACCGATAATGTCTTCCTTACGGGCACTTTCCAGGACACGGTTTACCGCATCACGGACGTTCAACACGGTTTGCCATTGCTCATCAGAGAACTTACCTTCAACCGAAGTTAAACCTTCATACCAGGTACCGGTAAATACAAACTCGCTGCGCTCACCCGGCAGCACCTGCCAGATTTCTTGAGCGGTAAAGCTTAGAATAGGCGCCATCCAACGTGTCATCGCCTCGGCAATATGGTACAGAGCGCTCTGACATGAACGACGAGCGTGCGAGTCAGCCTTGGCCGTGTACTGACGGTCTTTGATCACGTCTAGGTAGAAAGAGCCCAGCTCGCCGGTACAGAAGTTCATTAGCTTCTGCGTAACCACAAGTAGCTGATACTCGTCATAGGCATTAACGATTTCTTCTTGCAACTGCGCCGCACGAGAGACGATCCAACGGTCAAGCTCAACCATGTCGGCCACATCAACCAAGTCAGTGCTTGGGTTAAAGCCATTTAGGTTAGCCAGTAGGTAACGGCTGGTATTACGAATACGACGGTAACGATCCGCGGCGCGTTTGAAAATTTCATCCGATACCGTCATCTCTGCGGTAAAGTCGGTCGACGCCACCCAGAGACGCAGAATGTCGGCGCCCATTTTATTCATCACGTCTTGCGGTGAAATCACGTTGCCTAAAGACTTAGACATCTTACGGCCGTTTTCATCCACGGTGAAACCATGGGTCATCACCTGGCGGTATGGCGCGCGGCCATGAATGGCAACACTGGTCATTAGCGATGACATAAACCAACCACGGTGCTGATCCGACCCTTCCAGGTATAGATCCGCAGGTGAGCTCAGCTCATCGCGAGCATCCAGCACACAAGCGTGAGTTACACCCGAGTCAAACCACACGTCCAGAGTATCTTGTACTTTTACATAACGCTCGGCATCCGCACCTAATAGGGTTTCCGGCTCAAGGTCATACCATGCCTGAATGCCACCTTTTTCTACCAGTTGCGCCGCTTTTTCGATTAGTTCGCTGGTATTCGGGTGTAAATCACCCGTGTCTTTATCAACAAACAAAGCAATCGGCACACCCCAGGTACGCTGACGCGAGATACACCAGTCCGGGCGACCTTCAACCATGTTTTCGATACGGCTTTCACCCCAGCTTGGCAACCACTCTGTCTTCTTGATTTCAGCCAGTGAATCCTGACGCAAGCCCGCTTTATCCATGGCAATAAACCACTGCGGCGTAGCACGGAAGATAATAGGCGTTTTATGGCGCCAACAATGTGGGTAGCTGTGCTGAAGCGCATGGTGATGCAACAAGGCACCTTTTTCTTGCAGCAGCTCAATCACATTCGGATTGGCTTTAAATACGTGCTGACCGGCGAAAATAGGTGTATCCGGAAGATACACACCGTTAGCACCAACCGGGTTCGCCACTTCAAGGCCATAGGCAAGACCTGCCGCATAGTCTTCTTGACCATGGCCCGGCGCGGTATGAACGATACCTGTACCCGAGTCCGTAGTAACGTGGTCGCCAAGAATAACCGGTACATTGAATTCTAAAAATGGGTGCGCTGCTTGCAGGTTTTCAAGGGCAGAACCTTTGGCATAACCAAGCGTGTGGAAATGCTTAAAGCCAAAACGGTCCATACAATCTTTAACCAGTTCAGAGCCAAGCACTAAACGCTGTTGTTGACCTTCGTCTTCTACCTGAACTAAGGCATATTCAAGATTAGCGTGTACCGCTACAGCACGGTTTGCTGGCAAGGTCCAAGGCGTTGTGGTCCAAATCGCGGTGGCGATGCTGCCTGTGCCCTTGTGCTCTGCGCTCAACGCAAATGCCGCTTCAACGGCCTGCTCATCGGCGAACACAAACTTCACATCGATGGCTGGCGACTGCTTGTCTTGGTATTCAACCTCAGCTTCGGCCAAGGCCGAACCACAATCCGTACACCAGTGTACCGGCTTAGCACCCTTATGCAGGTGACCCTTGTCGATAATACGACCTAAAGTACGGATGGCATTGGCTTCGAAATCGAAGTTCATGGTCAGATACGGGTTGTCCCACTCACCGAATACGCCCAGGCGTTTAAAGTCGGCTTTTTGACCTTCCACCTGCTTGGCGGCGTAGTCACGACATTTTTGTCTGAATTCTGCGGCTGTTACCTTGTGACCCGGCTTGCCTACTTTTTTCTCTACCATTAATTCAATTGGCAGACCGTGACAGTCCCAGCCCGGCACATACGGGGCATCGAAATCCGACAGGGTTTTCGACTTGATAATCACGTCTTTTAGGATTTTGTTTACTGAGTGACCTAGGTGAATGTTGCCATTGGCATAAGGAGGTCCATCATGCAAGATGAAAGACTTCTTACCTTTTTTTGCGGCGCGAATTTGTCCGTACAAGTCTTGCTCGTACCATTGCTTTAACATTTGCGGTTCGCGTTGGGCTAGGTTGCCACGCATTGGAAACTCGGTTTCCGGTAAGTTTAAGGTATGTTTATAGTCGCTCATTAATCCTACTTTCCGTATCGGCTACAGACTGCCGCTCTGGGCGGTGGTCGCTAAAGTAAAAAACTGCTTTGCCGCGATGGCATCGTGCTTAATTTGCTGCACCAATTCATCGAAGCTATTAAATTTTTGTTCGTCGCGAAGCTTATGTTTAAGCTTCACTTCTATAAATTGTCCATAAATCGACTGGGCAAAGTCGAACAAGTGTACTTCCAACAAGGCCCGGGTACCATTAAATGTAGGTTTGTTACCTACATTTGCTACCCCATTGTAGGTGCGCCCGGCTATCACCGCCTGCACCGCAAAAACGCCATTAAGAGGGCATACCTGGCGTTTAAGAGCGACATTGGCGGTCGGAAAACCCAACTCGCGACCTTTTTTCCAACCATGGATCACCCGGCCACTGATGGCATAGTCATGACCCAGCATGGTTTTCGCCAGTTGCAAGTCTCCCGCTTTCAAGGCGGTACGAATAGCAGTGCTGCTCACTCTGGCATTGGCTTTTTTAAAGCTTTCCGTGCTTTTTACCGCCATACCGGCGCCCTTGCCCAGCTCTTGCAGCAAAGAAAAGTCACCTTCCCTGCCACGTCCGAAGCGAAAGTCATCGCCCACGGTCAGGGCCTGTACGCCCAGCTTGTCAATCAACACTTGCTGTACAAAATCAGCAGCGGCTAAATTGGCAAATTTGCGGTTAAAGCTGACACAGATCACCCGCTCAACCCCAAGCTTGGCAAGTAAAGCCAGCTTATCACGCAGTCGCGTTAGCCGTGCCGGAGCCTGATCTTTACAAAAGAACTCCTGTGGCTGCGGCTCGAAGATCATCACTGTGCTGGGTAGGTTTAACGCCTTGGCGTCCTCTAGTAACCCCTTGATCACCTCAACATGGCCTAAGTGCACTCCATCAAAGTTACCTATGGTGAGTACACAGCCGTGATGCTGGTCGCGTATATTGTGGATTCCGCGTATAAGCTCCATCGCTCAAAATGCCTTGTCTTTGCGCACTACTGCTGACGAAAGTGCTCGATTATAATCTTTTTTTTAATGTGATTCAGTAGTTGCCACATTTTTTATCGTACTTGGGCGCACACCAAAAATAAAAAGCATACCAAAGTAAGTGCTTGCCGCCGCCCCTATCAGGCCAGCCAGCAGCATTATCTGCTCAAGCAAGGGCCAATCTTGCCACGCAAACTGGGCTTGCACCAGGTAAACCAGGATACCCATAACCACGCTAGCAATAAGGCATTTACTGCTAAAGGCCAAACTAAAGCGGGAAAAATGATACACCTCGTCCTTGGCCAGCTGACGATACAGCAAAAAGGCATTACAAGTAGCCGACAGCGCCGTGGCCAGAGCCAATCCCAGATAACCGATAAAGGGTGCCAACATAAGGTTAAACACCATGTTCAGCGCCATGGCGATAATACCAATGCGCACCGGAGTACGGGTATCCTGACGGGCATAAAAGCCAGGCGCCAATACCTTAATGAGCATAAAGCTCACCAGGCCCACCGCGTAGGCGGCAACACCTAAGGCCACAGCCCTTACATGGTCTTCACCGGCACTGGCAAAGGCGCCATGGTCGAACAGCACGGTAATGATCAGCGGGCTGATGAGCATCAAGCCAACCATGGCCGGCAGTCCAAGGAAAATCACAAAGCGCACGCCCCAGTCCAGAGTAACCTGGAAGTCCGAACCTTTATCGCCGGCATGTAATTTTGACAGCGTCGGCAAGATCACCGTGGCAATGCCTATGCCAAATAGCCCGAGTGGGAATTCAATTAAGCGGTCGGCGTAATAAAGCCAGGCAATGGAGCCGGTCACCAGGAAGGACGCTATAACCGTATCCAAGAAGAGATTGATTTGCGACACCGACACCCCGAACAGCGCCGGGATCATCAGGGTTCTTACCTTTTTCACCCCTTCATCATGCCAGCCCCAACGGGGCCGAACCAACATCTTGGCGCGATATAAAAAGGGGATTTGAAATGCCAGTTGCACCACGCCACCGACAAAGACACCTATGGCCAACGCATAGGCCCCGACATCGAATTGCTGATGCAGAAAAATAGCACAGCCAATAATGGCCACATTAAGCAGCACCGGGGTAAAGGCGGCCACCGCAAAACGGTTATAAACGTTTAAAATGGCGCCACTGAAGGCCACCAAGGAGACGAAGAATAAATAGGGAAAGGTCCATTTCAACAAGCTTGAGGCAAGCAGAAACTTTTCCCCATCGGCGTCACCTTGATACCAGTCCACAAACCAACCGGCACCAAACAGCGCGGCAATTATGGGCGAGCCTATCACCCCAAGCAGGGTAACAATAATTAATATGGTGCCCAGGGTGCCGGCGGCGCGGGCGACAAAAAGCCGTACCGCGTCATCCCCTTGCTGTTCTTTTATCTCGCTCAGAACTGGCACAAAGGCCTGCGCAAACGCACCTTCGGCGAATAAGCGACGTAAAAAGTTGGGAATGCGATTGGCGAATAAAAATACGTCGGCACTGGCATTGGCACCCAATAAATTGGCCACCACCGCATCGCGTACTAATCCTAATACCCGCGAAATCATTGTCATGGCACTGACAATCATACCGGAACGAAACAAGCTGTTAGCCACACATCCTCTCTTGGGCCGACATTAATTGCGGCATTATGCCAATAAAAGCCGAGCGAATACAGCGCTGGTCGCCGCTCATTTGCTTTGCTATAATCCGCCGCGGTCACAGGCCATTAACTGCAATAACAAACCAAATTTTATTGGGTATAGGGTGCGCTAACCCGCTATAGCACCTTATATATGTGTCTCCCGGTAGGCATTGGCGATTCGTTACTCCTGCAGTTGGCTGTGCCACGTGAGTAAATTTGATTGACAAATTGAAAAAAAACGGGCATAGTCCACGGCCTTTAAATATAAGCTTTATTTAAGATTGTTAGGAGCAAACCTTGGCTAACATCAAGTCTGCAAAGAAACGCGCTGTAACCAGCGAAAAACGCCGTCAGCACAACGCAAGCCGTCGTTCAATGATGCGTACATACACAAAGAAAGTAATTGCTGCCATCCAAGCTGGTGACAAAGAAGCTGCACAAGCGGCTTTCGCAGTAGCTACACCTATTTTAGATCGTTACGCAACTAAGGGTCTAATCCACAAAAACAAGGCAGCTCGCCATAAGAGCCGCCTTGCTGCTAAGATCAAAGCGCTATAATTTAGCTCTTAATCTAGCAAAAAAACCGGCCTAGGCCGGTTTTTTTATGTCTGCAAATCAATCACATTCGAATAAATACATGATTAAGCAGGCGCGGTATACACCTGCTCCCCATTTCTTGAGTTGCCTCTTAGGCAAACTCTATGCTGGGATAAAACTTTTTCAGCATCGCCGCAATCTTCTTCGGTGAAAAGGGTTTCACCACAAAACCTTTGGCGCCCTTGTCTATGGCATCCTTAACATTATCAATAGTAGAATGCGCGCTAACCATCACCACCTTGGCCTCGGGCAAAATAGCGTTAATGTCGGCTATCATCGCCTTTCCGTCACCATCGGGCAGTTCGATATCTAAAAATACAATCTGGTAACGCTTTTGCGCACAGGCCGACATACATTGCGCCGCAGTCGCCGCTTCATCGACATCGTCTATCCCTAAATGCATCAAGGTTTGGTTGAGAAAACTCCGTACCGTGCCAACATCATCCACTATTAATATTGCTATATCGTCCATTGAAACTTCCTAACTTATCCTACTGAATGGGGCAATCCTAAGAATTAACTTAGATAACCAAACTACACTAAAAACCGCCCTTATTATAGAGCGATGCGACTGTTAGGCCAAGCATCTGCCAGCGCCTTGGTAACCAAGCTTACAAGGTAGAAATGACGGGGCGCTTAACTGCCTTATTAAACATTAAGCAAACTTATGTTTATTCTATCGACTTAACCTCAATCAAGTTCCCTATATAGTCATAAAGAAAACGCTAGCCTGCATTAGTTCTAATCAGTAATGCATCATTATCTATTTTTTCAGATGCTAAAAAAAATGATGAACGCCTCCTTACCCACTGATTTGCAGTCATTTACCCCCTGAATTGGCAATTATCCTGATTTTACCTGAATTCCTTTATTGTCCGGCTAATGCCCAACGGCCCAGATCCCGCACCTCAATATGGATGTATTCTCACTCTGAGCGCATTAAATTTCAGATTAATAAAACTTATCCGAAAATGATATTTTTTTTAGTTTGTTTGCACCCATAATGGCTCGCATAATAGCGCCTCTTTTTTAGTCCTATTACACTTTGGAGTCGAGCAACTTGGACGTCAACCTTGGAATTCAAATCATACTTGGAGCACTGGCTATTGGCGCTTTCTTTATTAGTCATGGCACCCTGCTGCGTATCGCCGCAAGTATCGCCATTGGTTTGTTATTTTTTGTCCATGCTCAGCAGTTAGTTACACCTAATGGTTTGACTAACATTACCCTAGTGTTAATTAATACCTTCTATTTATTTAAGGTATACACCAGCCGCGTTGGCCGCACTCTAGTGTAAAACAGCGCAAAAATAACGCACTTGGTACCACGGCACAAAAATGCTGTGGTACAAGTCAAATAAAATAGGCTAACATCAGCCTAGCTGTAATTTATTTGGCCGAGGCGATTATGAATTCTTCTTCTCCAGCACGCGACAGCGACCTATTTGCTGAGTTTATGGGTGATGTTACCCCCATGGCAAAGCCAGATACCGTCAGTTACTTTCAACGCTCATCTAAACCCACGCTTGCACAGCAGGAGAAACGTCGGGCAGCGGAGCAAGCGATCCAGTTCGATGGCAACCTGCTCGCAAGCGAACATGTTGAACTGCTCGATCCCCATGATTTTCTAGCCTTTAAAAAATCCGGTGTGCAAGAAGGCGTGTATAAAAATCTGCGCCTTGGTAAATATGATGTGGATGCCACCTTAGATTTGCACGGTCAAACCCTGGTCCAGGCACGCAAGGCCATGTATGAAACCATTACCGACTGCCATGAACGTAATATTCGCGTATTACTGATAAGGCACGGCATTGGAGAAAAGAGCCAGCCCCATAAAGGCCTGCTAAAAAGCTATGTGAACCATTGGCTGCAGCAACTCGATTGTGTTTTGGCTTTCCATAGCGCCCTAAAATGCCACGGCGGCCTAGGCTCCACCTATGCATTATTGAAAAAAAGTGCGCAGAAAAAACTGGAAAACCGAGAACTGCACGCCAAGCGCTAAGACTCGAATATCAGGCAAAAAAAAGCCGAGCTCGGCTCGGCATTTTTATGCATTGGAATGGTAGTGTTCTAGCCCTAGACCTTATAAAGGCATGGCGTTAGCTTGGTTGAACCAGGCCGCTAATCCGAGAAAAGCAACCCAAATCAATATATAGCTAAACTTAGCTCCACCTTGATTGTGTTTCATAACGCTTCCCACTTGGCTTAGCCTTTTAGCGGCTAAGATTATTATTATTATTTTTTACATCAAGTATGTAACGGCACACACTATAAGCAAGCGGCAAAAAATTAACAAGCTGTTTACTTAGACAGTAGTAATTTAGTATTGCCGTTGCCTGTCTATGCAATGGAGCCAAGCTTCGCCCCGCTGTAAGCGCTGATAATTAGTCACCACCTGCTCAACCACGGTATCTATCCTGCTTAGCGCACTGCAATGGGGAGTGACGATCAGGTTTGGAGTTTGCCAAAACATGTGTTCTGCGGGCAAAGGCTCCTGATTAAAGACATCGAGAGATGCGCCACCAAGTTGCTGCGCTTGCAGCGCCGCCAGTAAATCCTCTTCCACCACATGGGCACCACGGCCAACATTTATCACTACCGCATGATCGGGCAGTTTAGCCAGCAAATCGGCATTGATTATCCCCCTTGTTTGCTCGGTCAAGGGCAAAATACACACCAGATAATCGCTTTGTGCCAACATGGTATTCAGACCCAGCTCACCATGAAAATGCTGCACCTCATCACTATCGGTTTTAGCGCCATTAGAATAAGCCATCACAGAGCAACCATTAGCGCTTAAACGCTTGGCTATGGCTTGCCCAAGTTGACCAAAACCCAGCAAACCCACCCGATTATAAGAGCGTACTCGCTTGGGCCGCCAAACTTGCTGCTCTTGCTGATGCATATAACGGGGCATATTGGTTTTATGCAGTAACACCTGAGTTAATACATATTCGGCCATATCCGCTGCCAACTCAGGGTCGACAATGCGACCGACGGGCAGGTGCGCGGGAATAGCCGCCAAGTTCAATCCATCAACACCGGCACCAAAAGACATTACCGCGCGCACATTCGGCAACTGCGACCATAATTCTTCAGGTACCTGCCAGCCGAGCACCATATCTACGCCCTCGGCATCAACTATATTCGGCCATACCTGTACCTTATCAGCCCCCAATTGCGCCTGAAGCTGGGCTTCTAAACGCTCGATATTACGATTAGGAATGGCTAACAATAAGCTCATCGACTACTCCCGAACAATAAAAAAGAGCAGTATCACATAGCCTTAGTGCAGCGTCACTAGGCTATTTTGCAATGGCCGCTTTAACCCTCGCCCAGTCTTAAAAATGTCACTTATTTTACACCTTAGTGTCATGGTCGATTTTTAATCTAGCTATTATTTCGTTGCCAAAGGGCACAGTATGATCAGCATTGATAAGGTCGTAGAAGATAACCTACCGAGTTTAGCAAACTCACCCAAGGTAAAGGGGCTGGTTAAAAAAGGCCTGGGTTATTTGTTACATGAGCAGGAGTTTGTTGCTTTTGGTGATAATTACCCACACTTACAGGGCCTGGAGTTTATCGAGCAAGTTTTAGAAGAGCTGGATTTCAGCGCCCGATTTAACTCCGCGCAACTGGACAATATTCCCAGCGAAGGGCGCTTGGTAATAGTGGCTAACCACCCTATCGGCTCACTTGATGCCCTGGCATTGATCAGCGTGTTGGCGCGAGTCCGCCCGGATATCAAGGTGGTCGCCAACCGCTTACTGATGAGTGTCACCCCCATGCACTCCTTATTATTGCCGGTGGACAATATGTCCGGCAACAGCCGTAAAAAAGAGCTGGGCGCTATTCATCAACATCTTAAGGATGAAGGAGCCCTGTTGATTTTCCCCGCCGGAGAGGTATCGCGTTTGCGTCCAACCGGCGTCAAGGACTGCACCTGGAACCACGGCTTTTTACGCATTGCTAAAAAAGCCAGCGCCCCTGTTTTGCCAATTTTAGTTAAGGCCAAGAACAGCCCGCTGTTTTACGGCACCTCAATGATCTACAAGCCACTGGCCAGCCTCTTGTTGGTCAAGGAAATGTTCAAGCAAAGACAAAAGTCGCTGGAATTTGAAATTGGCGCCGCCATAGTGCCCAAGTCATATCTGCTTGATAACCTCAACGATAAAGAGATCAGCCGCCTGATCCGCAAACAGCTTTATCGTCTCGGCACGAAAAAGCCTGAGCTATTAAAAACTCAGACGCCTATTGCCCATGCCGAGTGCCG
This sequence comes from Pseudoalteromonas sp. T1lg76, assembly GCF_002964725.1. Taxonomy (NCBI): domain Bacteria; kingdom Pseudomonadati; phylum Pseudomonadota; class Gammaproteobacteria; order Alteromonadales; family Pseudoalteromonadaceae; genus Pseudoalteromonas; species Pseudoalteromonas sp. T1lg76. The sequence goes on along the minus strand of NZ_PQCE01000029.1, from coordinate 3,156 downwards.
CAAGGCCTTGGTATCGGCCCTTAATGACTGCGAGCGTTTGGGAGAAACTCAGGACGGCATGCATATTTATCTGTATCAGTATCAAGGCAGCTCGGCGCTGTTTCGCGAACTTGGCCGTCTGCGGGAAATCGCCTTTCGCGCCGTGGGCGAAGGCAGTGGCAAACGTCGCGATATAGACAAATATGATATGGACTATCATCACCTCTTGCTTTGGGATCCAAAGCAGCTGGAGTTAGTAGGCGCTTACCGACTGGCCTGTGCCGACGAAATCATCAATAAACAAGGGCGTCAGGGCCTGTACACGGACAGCCTGTTCGACTACGAGCCGGGCATGGATGAATATTTCCAGCAAGGCATAGAGCTCGGGCGCAGCTTTGTGCAACCAAAGTACTGGGGCCGCAAGAGCCTGGATTATTTATGGTTTGGCATTGGTGCCTTCGTTAGCCGCTACCCCAAGTACCGCTATCTATTCGGCGCCGTCAGCCTCTCTAATGCACTGCCGGAAAATGCCAAGGAGCTGCTGGTGTACCACTACCAACATTATTATGGACAAGTGCAGCAACTGGCTATTCCTAAACATGAGTTTAAACACAGTGACGATACTCAGGCCTATGCGCAAAGCCTGTTCTGCGGAAATGATGTTAAAGCGGACTTTACCGAGTTAAAGCATATTTTGGCCAATATGGGCGCCCAGGTGCCAACCCTGTTCAAGCAATACACTGAACTTTGCCAAGAGGACGGGGTCTCATTTTTAAGCTTTAGTGTCGACCCTGACTTTAATAACTGTATCGACGGCCTGGTATTGGTCGATATGGCCAAGCTGAAAGAGAAAAAGGCGCAGCGCTATCTCACCAATGATGCCCTGATCGCCCGTACAAAAGAAAACTAGTTAACAGATTCCCCCAACCACAAAAAAGCCGGTTTTCACACCGGCTTTTTCATCTCTTAATTACAGTGCCCACTCTTAAGAGCAGGCGAACACCTGCTTTAGCGTCTGGGCATAAATATCGGTAATAGCAGTAAGATCCGCCACTGCAACCCGTTCGTTATCCTGATGGATGGTGTAGTTGCGTACACCACACTCCACCACCTGAGTGTGCTCGTTGGCAAAAAAGCGCCCATCGGATGTGCCGCCACTGGTGCTGAGCTTAGGATAACTGTGAGTACAGGCATAAATGGCGCTTTCCAATACCGCAATCAGATCTATATTGCCCCCACCGGAGGTGTAATAAGGCTCACAAGGGCGCTCCCAACTGATTTCAATCTCATTTAACCAAGGCGCCAGGGCCTGATTGACCATGTCCTGCACATCATTACTGCGATAACCATGGCTATAGCGCACATTAAAGGTCAGCTGGCACTGGGCTGGCACCAGGTTATCCAAACTGTTAGGTACATGCAGGCCGGTCACCTGTAATGTGGTTTTCGAGCCCTCAATATCCTTATGCCAGTGAATTTGTTGCAGCGCCACCGCCAATTGCGCACCAATATGCGCGGCATTGACCGTATGCTCTGGATAGGCAACATGTCCGGCGCGACCCTTAACACTAATACGCGCCGACAAGGCGCCACGACGACCATTTTTGATGGTATCACCGGCATGTAAATCAGCGGTGGGCTCGCCGACAAGACAGGCGTCTAAACGCACACCCTGGTTTTGCAGATGCTTGGCAATCTCGGCACTGCCAAACTCGGCCTCCCCCTCTTCATCCGAGGTGATCAACCAATAGAATTGTCCCTGAGTCGGCTTAGCCGCCAATAAACGATCGGTGGCCGCCAGCATGGCCGCGACCCCGCCCTTCATGTCCGCGGCACCTCGACCATAAATTTCGCCATCGATAATGTCGCCAGCGAAAGGATCGCAGCGCCAACGCTCGGCGGCGGCTGGTACCACATCTATATGGCCGCAAAACGCAAAGGCACTCCCTGGGCCAAACTCGTATTTCGCTATCAGATTGCTCACCCCTTGGCACTCAAAGAGCTCACAACTAAACCCCCGCTGTGTAAGTTGCTGATCAAGCCAGGCGATGGCGCCGGCCTCATTGGGAGTAACCGAGGGAAAACGAATAAGCTGTTGCAAGTACACAAGCTCATCCGCAAGATTCGAAACCTTTGCCTTAAGGCGAGCAGCGTTCGACATAAAATGCTCCATAACATGGCGTTAAAGCCATTACAGCGCCTTTTTATGACAGCCTTATGTCAACTTTTCGCCTTATAACCGACACAAAGTTTAATCTAAATCAAAGATCCACCGAGGCGATACGCAAACGCGGATGAAAGCTTGATCTAGAACAGTTTTTATTTTCCAACAGCCCTGATAATGGCGCCATCAGCACAACAAATTTAAAATTTCTACTTAGGAAGATGAAGATGAAAAAAACACTTAGCGCAGCTTTAGTTGGCCTTTTACTTGGAACCTCTTCTCTTGCTCACGCAAACCTGAGCATTAATGTGGGTGCCATTAATGTAAACCCAGACAGCGAAGTGTCTAAAATCGACCAAGATCCAACGCTTGGCCTAAACGTTGATGACGATACGCAGCTGGGTATTACCATCGACTACGCCCTAAACGACAACTGGGTGTTAGAGCTAATCGCAGCCACGCCATTTAGCCACGACGTGGACGGTCGTACCGGTCTTAAAGGTGCATCAATCGGTGAAGTTAAACACTTACCACCTACGCTTCTTGGCCAGTACCACTTCGGTCAGGCCGGCGATAAGTTCCGCCCGTTCGTAGGTGCCGGTATCAACTACACCATCTTCTTCGATGAGCAAGCGAGCCAAGATCTTAAAACCGTATTGGGTACAAACGACGTAGAATTAAAGCTAGACGACTCATTGGGCCTTGCCGCTCAGGTTGGTTTTAACTACGCGCTGGACAAAAACTGGGGTCTACACGGCATGGTCAGCTACATGGATATCGACAGCGACGCAAGCGTTTATGCCGATGGCGTTAAGGCACTGACCGTTGACGTTAAAATCGACCCTGTTGTTGCCATGTTCGGTGTACGTTACAGCTTCTAAATACCAATTCTGTTAAGTATGTGAACAGATATAGCGCTGGACAAATGATGTGATAACAAGGCGGAGTTTTTCTTATGTAGTTATGCTACAAAGAAAAATTCCAACGCGGTTAGCACGATATTTAGCCCGCTA